>DATDFI010000492.1:0-2180 GCA_036522695.1 Bacteroidia bacterium
ACAGGCTTTAAGCTGTTGATGTTATCACGCGTCATGGGATGAATATTCCTGGCGAGGTTGTAAGAGTGAAGAAAATACCCCAGTGCATTGCTGTAATCCTTCTGGCGGTCGGCAAGGTCATATCCTATCATCTGGTAGATATAAACGAGGTTCTGCGGATCGGCTCCTTTCTCCTCCCCGACCTTCTTTGCTTCCATCACCAATTCCATGGATCGATCGTATTGGGAGAGGCGGTTGTAAGCGCGCGCGGTCTCGATGAGCGATGAGACCTGCTCATCGGTGTTTCCCACGCGCTTTCGTATCTCGAGACTCTTCGAATAATATTCAAGCGCATTTTTCCCGTCCATCAAACTTTCGTACAAATTCCCGATCGCGCTCAGCGCGTACGATTCCAGCAATTCATCTTTGGCAAGGACGCTGTAATCCACGCTCTTCTTATAAAATTCCATTGCAGTAGTAGGAGCATTTCGAAAATTATTATAGCCGATGTAACGGCAGGCGATCGCACTGGACCGGTTATCTCCCGATTTTTTTGCAAGATCAAAAGCCCTCATGCAATGCTCCAGTGAATGGCTGAACTCCTCGTTGAAATAATAATATTTCCCCAGCAGAATGTTCGCTTGCACCTGCCCACGCGCGAACCCTTTTTTTTCGGCAAGCGATAAAGCGTCCTGCGCGTAATTGCGGGCATCCATTCCATCACAGGCCATCGATAATGCGCAAAGCAAACGCACACGCAGTGTATCGCTCTGGGCCGAATTGAATTCCTGTTTCAGTGAATCAAGCGTGGATGCTCTTCCGAAAAAAAAGAAAGGCAGGAGAACAAAAGCCGTCAGGAGATATGAGCGGGTCCTTTTCAGTGGAGATGAAGATTGGGTTCATCAAATCTAATAAAACCCCTTCACCCATACTAACTTTTTAGATAAAGCCTGGCTAATTCGCCACGAATCAGCTTTTCGATTTCACCACCCTCGATCTGCGGCAAAACGAATCGTTACGCAATTCAACAATGTAAACGCCCGATGCGAGGTCTTCTCCCAACACCAGCTCATCCTGCAATTCATTTCCGCCCAGGCTGAACACCTTCTTACCGGTAATATCATATACATTCAATACCAGGTCCCGCTTGCCTGCATCACGCAGTACAATGTGCAGGTCCGAAGTGAACGGGTTCGGATAAACATTAAACCCCGACTCCGCTTCCACTTCACCCACGTCAACAGGATTTCCGAAATAATTATCCTGCCAGATGCATTCTTTGAATGCCTCCAGCGCGGCCGGGGATGAGTTGATCCTCCAATCGTGCTCTTTTGTTTCGCTGAAAAAAACAAGCGCACGTGTCCGGCCGAAATACGTTTTAAGGTCGCGACTCATACTGCACAGCCACTCACCTTTTGTTTGCGAAGCCACCGGCTCACTGTTATACCGCTCACGGCATCCCACCTCGCAGATGTAAAAAGGTTTGTTCGGAAAATACTTAGTGAGGTAAAAATAATTTTCAGACAAAGTGTAGCGAAACGATTTCCAGGGCGGCACACCGGTATTGGGATGATTATAAATGTCCGCTGCTACGATATCCACATAATTATCGCCCGGGTAAGCCGGAACTATCCAGTTATATGCTGCATACGGTTTGGGCTCCGCATTCACACACCACATCCATTTCACTTTATTCGCTCCTCTTGCACGGAAACGGTCCACCACGTGGCGGAACGCACTGGCGTAAAGCTGGGGATCCTGGTTGTTTTGTTCCAGCGACCAGCAGTACCAATTCCCTTCAAACTCGTGGAAGATGCGCATGACAACCGTATCGCTGTACGACTTGACACGATCCGCAAATGCGTCAATGTAACTATCAAAATAACCGTTCACAATTTTATCGAGACGCGGCTGCACGGGATCTAGGCGCGCGTAGCCTTCATACATCATTTCCCAGGTGATAACGGGACGATAGCCGTTATCGATCAAATGCTGCACTTCCGGCCCCGGAAACTGGTCGGGCGTGGTCCCGGTACGCGAATAATCGAGGAACCAGTTCACATATTTCATCTTATTGGTAGACGGAAGATAGCTCATCACTTCAGTGGGCGTTTGATCGGGCGTAGCCTGGTTGGTCAGTGCGCCCAGTTCGCATGAATACGAAGGGTTCACTGGCGGGAGTTCGAGAATGTTCGTCCCGG
>DATDFI010000493.1:0-5073 GCA_036522695.1 Bacteroidia bacterium
GGTCCTACCAATATTTCAGGAACATTAAATGTAAACAGCACAGGTGGAAGTAAAACACTTGGAGATCTTACCATCGCTTCGGGAGGAGTACTTAATGTAGCGGTATCCGAATCATGGACCATTAACGGCAACATCGCTAATAACGGGACATTTAATGCCAACCTGAATGTGTACACACTAACGGGTGCAGGTAAAACCATAACCGGTGCCAATCCAATAACTATTGATGACATCAAATGCAACGGCAGTTATACCAATTATGCTACGGTTACACTCACTAACAGCCTTAAAGGGACCGGCACCTGGACCCAGGGAACTACCGGAATTCTTAATCTTTCCATCAAGGATGCGAATTTTACCGTCACTAACTTTGATGCATCAGCCACGGGAAATACGGTCAACTACAGCTACAACGGCAATCA
This sequence comes from Bacteroidia bacterium, assembly GCA_036522695.1. Classification (GTDB taxonomy): domain Bacteria; phylum Bacteroidota; class Bacteroidia; order JADZBD01; family JADZBD01; genus DATDFI01. The sequence goes on from DATDFI010000493.1 coordinate 423, forward strand.
AACCATCCGCAGCTCCATTTATTACAATCTGACCACTTCCGCTTCGGGCATCAAAACCTTACCCGCTGCCACAACTGCCAATGGAACAGTAACGATTTCGGCAGGGACCACACTTGCAACTTCAAATTTCAATTTGTTTGTTGGAATTGATTTTCTCAATAGCGGGGCTTTCACCCAGGGAACATCCACCGTTACTATGGGAGGAACTGCAGCACAAAATATAGGAGGGACCACGGCCACCGTATTCAATAACTTAACAGTAAGCAATTCATCGGCAATTGTTTCGGCAAGCACAAATTTCTCGGTGACTGGAACTTTTACAGTAGGTGCAGGAGCGATCTTCTCGCCTGCGGCAGCGGTGATCATAAGCGGGGCGGGTACGCTCACGGGTAGCGGGACCATCCGTGTAACACGCATTGCCGCTACGCCTGATTTTTTAAGCCAGTACACCATCACTAACAAAGTGATAACCGGGTTGAATACGGATTACATCGGTGCAGGAAATCAAAACGTGAATGCGCTTAGTTACGGATCACTCACTATCAGTACCAATGGCACGCGAACGGTCACTTTTCCCGCTTCAACTGTTTTTGTTGCCAATGTTTTTTCTCCCACCACCGTCACCACCACTTATGTTGTGACTGGCAATACGATCAACTTCAACGGAACTGTTTCGCAAACAATTCCCATCTTCAATTACTATAACCTTACATCCTCTTCCACAGGCGCGCGCGTGTTGTCCCCCACCGGAACCATAGGCGTGGCATCCGTTTTCACCCAGGGCACGAATGCTTATACCGTAACAGGAAGCACCGTTGACTTCAATGGCACGATTGCGCAGGTGATCCCGGTTTTCAATTTTTATAATTTAAGCACCAGCAATGCGCATGGCGCCAACAGCATTACATTATCACCGGGGACCATCGGCATTGCGGGCGCATTCGCTCCGTCCGCCACCTTTACCAGCGGTAATTATATCATTTCCGGGAATACCGTTGATTATAACGGCAGCTCATCGCAAACCATTGCCGCTTTCAATTATAACAATCTCACCTCTTCTTCAACCGGTGCGCGCACCCTCGCTTCAAGCGGGACCATCGGTGTGGCATCGGTATTCACCCCGGGAACAAATGCTTACACCATTACCGGAAGCACAGTGAACTTTAACAGGGCTGGCGCTCAGTCGCTGCCCGTATTCAACTTTTATAATCTTGCATTCAGCACTTCGGGCTTAAAAACATTTGCCAATGGCACTACAGGAATAGCGGGCTCTTTCACCATAAGCGGTACAGCGAGCGCCAACGCGCTCTCTAACAGCAGTACGGTGAATTATAACGGGAGCATCGCGCAAACGGTTCGCAATATCAACTATTACAACCTTACGTTAAGCAGTTCAGGCGCCAAAACCTTTGCAAACGGCACTTCAGGGATATTTAACCTTTTTACCATTAGCGGTCCAACGGTGGACGCCATCACCAACTCGAGCACCATCGATTATAACGGCAACATGGCGCAGGGTATTGCGCTGATGAACTACTTCAACATTACCCTTAGTAATGCCGGTACGAAAACTTTTGCGAATGGCACCACGGGCATCGCTGGAGCATTTACCATCGGTGGGACGGCAAGTGCAAATGCGATCGCCAACAGCAGCACGGTCGATTACAACGGAAGCATTGCCCAGGCCGTTCGTAATATCAATTATTACGATCTTACTTTAAGTAACACCGGTGCTAAAGCATTTGCGAACGGTACCACCGGCATATTCGATACATTCACCATCAGCGGTCCTTCGGTGGATGCCATCACCAACTCCAGCACGATAGATTATAACGGTAACATCGCGCAAAGCATCGTGCTGATGAATTACTTCAACATCAGCCTGAGCAATGCCGGCACAAAAACTTTTGCGAATGGCACCACAGGCATCGCAGGAGCGTTCACGGTGAGCGGAAGTGCTGCGGCAGATGCATTGACCAATTCAAGCACGATTGATTATAATGGAACCGCTGCGCAGACCATTCGCGCGATGGATTATTATAATCTCACTTCATCCTCAAGCGGTGCGCGTACACTTCCTTCCTCCTCCACTGTGGGTATTTATGCTGTGTTCACACCGGGAACAAATCCCTACACTATTACCGGGAGCCTTGTCGACTTCAAAGGAAGCATATCGCAGACGATCCCCGCTTTCAATTATTATGATCTCGTATCATCATCCACCGGGACGCGCACGCTCGATCCCACCGGTATCATTGGAGTGGCCTCCGTTTTCACCCCGGGAACAAATGCTTATACCATAACAGGCAGCACGGTAAGCTTCAACGGGACGGCTGCACAAACTTTCTCCACTGCCTTTACATTTTACAATCTAACTATAAATAATGCCGCAGGCGTAAGCATCGGAGCTGCGCAAAACCTTATCAGCACCCTTACCATCTCTCAGGGAACGTTCACTACTACCGGGCAATCGTTCACGCTCGTTTCAAATGCCAGCGGAACTGCCCGCATTGCTACGATCCCTTCGGGAGCAAACATTGTTGGTAACGTGGTCATGCAGCGTTATATCAACAGCACCGTTACAAGCTGGCGTTTGCTGGGCTCAGCCGTTACCGGGCAAACATTACAGAACTGGCAGGATGATTTTGTTACATCGGGCTTCCCCGGGTCGAATTATCCTTCCATGAGCTTCTGTTCCATGTACTGGTACGATGAAACCAAACCTAATGTAAAGGACACTGGCTGGACCAAACCGACAAGCATTACGAACTCTGTCCCTCCCGGGAAAGGCTACCTCGCGTACATAGGACCTGTACCTTTGACCGTGGATGTAACAGGGCCGCCCGCAAAATTCTCGCAAACATTCACCCTAAATTACACCGCTAACAACACCGCGCCTAATATTGGCTGGAACCTTATCGCAAACCCATATCCTTCTTCTATCGATTGGGATGCGGCCGGCTGGACCAAAACCCGCGTGAACAATGCGATCTATGTCTGGAACCCGGACCTGCAGCAATATTCCAGCTATGTGGCAGGGATAGGCACAAATGGCGGAACCAACATCATTCCGTCCTCGCAGGGTTTTTTTGTACAGGCCAATGCCGCTTCACCGGTTCTTTCATTGACAGAAGTGGTGAAGTCGGCAGTCGACCAGGGATTCATGCGCATGATGCAGCCGCAATCGAATCCGACCTATAATATCACGCTTAATATCACAGGGAATAATAACCGGCACGACCAGACGGTTGTACGCTTCGATCCCAATGCCACCTGGCAGTTCGATGGGATGTATGATGCTTACAAATTCCCGGGCGGGCCCGGAACACCATACATCTGCTCCATTGCCGACAGCAGTGACCTTTCGGTGAACAGTGTTCCTCAACTTGATTCCTCTGTTTCCATACCGGTGCGAGTGAAGGTGAGCGTAAGCGGTTCATACACCATTGGCCTGGACAGCGTTTCGAACCTGCCCAACAGTTCCTGCCTTATCCTGGAAGATCTTTTGACCGGTACACTCACTGACCTGCACAACGTCAGCACGTATACCTTCAGCATATCCGACACTACCAATGCTCCACGTTTCGTGCTGCATGTTTCACCACCGGTCATCATCCAAACATTCCCTGCATCGTGTTATGGCATGAACAACGGCAAAGCGGTGGCCCAGGGAAGCGGCACCGGCCCATGGTCGTATACCTGGACCGATATAAATAACAATGTGATACGAAATGTTTCCAACGTGAATTCGGCCGACACGCTCCAAAATATTCCTGCAGGTACCTATCACGTGATCGTGAATTCTTCCAATACGCTCTGCGGAAGCACGAATGAGACCCTGGTGATCACGCAGCCTTTCCAATTACTTGTAAATTCCACCTCCACTGCTCTTACCTGTTATGGAAGTAATGATGGAAGCATAAGCGCGCAGGTCAGCGGTGGAACTATGCCCTATTCTTTTTCCTGGTCCAATAATATGACCACTGCTTCTATCAGCAATCTTGCGGCCGGAACGTATTCGCTCACCGTAACGGATACGAACGGATGCACCGGCAGCATTTCCTCCGCTATAGCCCAACCTGCACCGTTCATTGCAGGTTTTAACGAAAGCAACGATTCCGCCTTCCTTTCTCAGAATGGCATGATCACCTTCACCAGCACCACCAGCGGGGCAACAAGTTATTCCTGGTCGTTCAGCGATACTTCACTTACCGGCAACGGACCAACCATTACGCATTATTCTGATTCAGCGGGAACCTATACTGTCACTTTTATCGCGTCCAATGGAACATGCAGCGACACCGCGTATGCAAACATCATTGTGATCGATGATCTGCTGACGACCGGAACAGGAGGGAATGATCTTTCGCAAAACGTGGTGGTAACGCAGGATGAGAACGGCCCGGTTCTCTATTTCAATTTGAATTCGATGGAACACGTGAGCATTTCGCTTTTTGACGTGACCGGAAATAATGTGATGCCTCCGTTCACAATGGATGCAGAAAAGGGAACCGCGCACATTTCCATTCCCGCACTTTCACGGGGAATGTACCTGCTCCGCATCAGTGATGGGAAAAATTCACTGGTGAAGAAAATGATCTTCTGATCCCCTTATTTCTTTTTGAAAAGATAATGGCTCACCAGCCATTCA
>DATDFI010000494.1:0-2365 GCA_036522695.1 Bacteroidia bacterium
TTTAATATCGGTATGGTAACGGCTCGCCTGCGGACAATACGCGCAATCCTCGGGACAGCCACCCGTTTTAATACTGATGAGCGAACTCACCTGCACCTCCCCGGGCGTTTGGTGTTGATGATGAATGGCCGCAGCACGGTAAATAAGCTCCAGCAACGGAGTATTGTACACCTCCATGATCTGCTCTTCGGTCCAGTTGTAGCGTATGTCTTTCATAGGAATGCGAAGATAAAGAATTCAGGATAAATCTTCAGGCGCGAAACTCCGGCTCCTGTGGCACCTGTTTTCCCGTCAGCGTGTCCCTATGTCGCGCACCGGCAACCTCCTGGCCACGCCTGCCTGCCTGCGGAACATGGCCCTCACTGAGGCAGGTTCCGTGCACGCTGCCGGGGCGGGACTCCCGCGTTTGCATTTCATAGCACCCATCTGAAAAACAAAAAACCCCGTTGGGTTACAACGGGGTTCCTGTTAGCAAAAAATATCGATCAGGGATAAGCAAGGATAAGTTGGTTTTGACTTGCTTCGGCAAGCACCATGTAGGTAAGGTAATCGTTGGGATTATGGCAAACCAAAGCGTCACCATGATCGAGGTGTGCCTGGAGGGCATTCAATGAAACGGATATCTCGTGGCAATTGCCGGGGTTTCCGGGAGGTGTGTGGCAAATAGTGATCTTCTGCCCGTTGTCAACCATAGTAGCGTAATCATTACGCGCGGTAAAGCTGAACAGGAAAAAAGTGGAAAGAAGAATAGCGGCTACTGTGTAACGGGTAAGTGTTTTGCTGAAAGTTTTCATTTTTTCTTTTTGGTTTTCGGGCACAAATGTAGTTAAATACTTCAATTATATCGACATAATCATAATTTTTATCGATTAATTTTAATGCTGGTAACCAAGCACTTAAGAAATACTTCAGCAATAAAGCACCCGATTCATCGCCAATCCTTGCGGTTTTTTTGGCATTTACATCCAAAGCGGGTCACACTCTTGCATAAATCACAAAACACATCCTGTTAAATAAAGGAATGCCCCGCAGCTCTGTATTTATTGCTCCTTTTCAGCCGGCCTGCCCGAAAAGCCGTTTTCACACCCATATGCTACCCTGCATCTTTGTATCATCAAAAACGCAAAAGATGATACGCAAACTTCTTACTTATGCCGGTGCCATTCTTGCCCTGGCTTTCCAATCCTGTACAGGTTCACTTTACCGGCATTCCTATCACCTGGTTAAAGCGCAGGGCCGCACTAGGGATCAAAGCATTGAAAACGCTTTATCTGCAAGTGAAGAAAATGAAAATCTCAACGTAGGTCCCGTAAGCATTCATTCCACTTCATTTCCGGGCGGATCGGTCAACAATAACTTTTCATCCACTCAAAGGATATGCAAAACTCAAACGCAGACCGACACAAAAAGCAATGAAAGAATTTCAGTTACACCTCACAGGAAAAGCTCCGTTAAACTTTTGCTGAAGCGCCAGGGCGGTTGTATGGACGGCTGTGATGGAATTGGAACAACCGTGATATGTGCAACCGTGCTGCTGGCATTGTGCGGGGGACTTGTTTTCGGCTGGACAGCTGCATTCCTGGTAGTAGCTATAGTGGCGCTCATTGGCGCCCTCATCGTTGCCGCCTTTTGCGAAATGGCCAACGAGATCCTTGCCGGGATCTGAAAAATATTCAATCCACCATTCCAAAATCTTCATCCAGCAATTCCATGAGCGGTTCCACTTCTTCCTTTACCAGCGCACCGAGGCGGTCGAACTTCAAATGATAGAGTGAATTATTGTGGCTGATCTCCGCTTTGTAAAAAGTGTGGCCCTTCACATCCTTGAAAGGAGTGACCTCTTTATAAAAGGCACCGTTAAAATGCTTTTTGAGATACGCTGAGACCCGTGGGGGCACATTGGATTTGGCAGACCTTTTCATGACGGAGTTTTTGGGGATCACAATTAAATGTACATCCCCGGTAACCGGAACAAAAGTCCTTTTCGATGGTTGGTAATTTTTTGTGGAAGGTTCTACAGGGTGCCTAAGCGCCCGTGTATGCGGCCCCGTTTATGCGCCCGGTCGAAAGAAATGGTCTTCAGGAATTTTTCGGAATACTCCCACAACAGCAAGGCTCTTTCATAAGCCGCGATGGCGCTTGCCGTGTCCTGCTCTTCCCATTTCAGTTCTGCATAATGATAAAGTAATTCGCCCAGCGCATTCGCGCTTTCGGCCCGGCTCCCGTCAGCCGGGAACTCTTTCATCAATTCATCTTTAGGAATAAGGGCGAATTCGGCAGCGCTGCGGCTGAAGTTACCACCACCTGCCGGGTGAAATAACCCACCTGGGAGATAACGAGTGTATCAGGCAAAGAGCCGAGCTTC
>DATDFI010000495.1:0-2042 GCA_036522695.1 Bacteroidia bacterium
CCTTCCACCAGGCGGAGCTTCACGCCACCAGTTCACATGCATGGCGGTGCTGCTTAGAAAAAAAAGAGCTTTTAATGCAGTGCTTATTTTCAGCTCCGACCATTTAGGTGTTTCGAGATAAAAACCCTTATCGCCCCAGCCGAATGCTATGTACGCGAAATTTTCATTCACAAAAGATAATTGTGAAGGTTGCAGCTCATCGTACCAATCTTTAATTTTGGTCTTCACCGGCACGATCACATCGCAATGCACACCGTTGGTGCGAACAAAAATCTCTATTCCATTCGTTTCATTTACAAAATCCCTGTTCACCCTGATCTTGCTTAAGGACCATGCCATTAAAAAATAAAATAGAATAACTCCAATAAAGACCAGGAATACTTTGAGGCTTATCCATAGAATACGTTTTACCACGGCAGATGGGTCGCTGCCTTGTACGCTCACGCTGGGAAAAGGGTTACTTATTTACAATACTTCTTCTGCAGTTCATCTACCTCGTTCCCGTATTGCTGTTTAAACCCGAGTTCCTTAGCCTTGTTCAGGTCGGCACATACCTTTTTCATTTTATTCATTTCGATATACACCAGGGCGCGATTGCGGTAGGCGTATGAATTGGTCGGGTCCATTTTTATAGAGCGGTTGATATCATCGAGCGCTCCCTTAATATCTCCCAGTTTAAACCTTGCATAACCGCGATTATTGTAATTATAGGCCAGTGGCTTGCGCTTGATCACCATGTCGAAATAAGGCATGGCATCTTTGTAATTTCCCGCAGAGGAACGAATGAAAGCGATATTGGCGAGAGGGACCACATCGCTCGTGTCCAATTTAAAAGAAAGCCTGGCATAATAGATGGCCTTCGTGGTATCGCCCTGCTCCATGAATACATGTCCCATCTCGTTAAAGATGGCCGGGTCGAGGCTATCGTATGAATAGGCTTTCATCAGGTCGTTAAAAGCTCCTTCGAAATCGCGCACCTGCAGGCGCGCCATCCCGTTATTGAGGTAACCGTCACGCTTCACCGTATCCACATGGGTGAGCATGATGGCCATGTTGGCATCTTTGATGGATTCGTAAGGTTTGTTCACGTTGAGTAAAAAATCGGCACGTAACAGATACGCTTCCACGTTCCCCTTATCGAGGTCGATGGCGGTGCAGTAATCCCTGAACGCTTCTTTGTATTTCTCGAGGTTGAAATACGTTTTACCCCGCATCACGTAATACTTGGCCGAATCCTTGTTAGCGGTTATCGCTTTATTGAAAAAGGTCTCCGCCTCCGCATAATTCTTTTCGGTGTACCTGCGCTGGCCTTCTTTGAAAAGATCTTCGGAGGATTGCGCAAAGAGCAACTGCGGCAAAACCACGAGGCCCAGGAAAAGAAAACGTTTCATGCTGTATAAAAATAAAAAAATACGCGGTGACTTCCTCAAAATTTTTATTTTTGATACGCAATGCTTAAACACTCTCTCCTGTTCTTTTCCCTGTTCATCCTGCTTTTCTCGGGCACTGAGCCGGTGAAACGCTCTTTCACCTACCGCATTTTACAGGATGGCGTTGAAGTGCCCGTGAAAAAAAATTCGGTTTCACTTCATAAAAAAGCTTTCGTGATCGAATTCACCATTCCCGGCCCGCTTGCGATCTTCGTTAATGCTTCGCTGGATGATAGATCATTCAGGATCGCGAAGACCAAAAAGCCGTACACTACAATTCCCGGCTTTACGGAAACCGGCATGGCCGAATCGAACTTCAATTCGGAAAGAGAGATCATGATGAATGATGCGGCCCCCAATTACTGGTTTTACGATAATGAAAACCAGCACCGCTTCGATAACGTGAAAGCGGGGAACAATGGTTTTATTTGTACACGTACGGTGGAGAAGCTCTACGATGTGAACCAGAAGAAAACGATAAAGCTCGAGCAGATGACCGGCCCGCTATACCTGGTCTTCCTTGTGAAGCAAGCGGGCAAAAGCCAGGAGGACGAAAAGCAGCTCCAGCGCGAATGCCTCAAAATAAAATGGGAGTGAATTCCAATCCTTTAT
>DATDFI010000496.1:0-11332 GCA_036522695.1 Bacteroidia bacterium
GGCCATGCTGCTGCGCGATCGCACGGATAGAAAAAAAAAGCAGGAAACAGAAAATGAAAAAGCGAAATACACTCTTCATCGTACAGCACTGTTCGTTAAAGTAATTTTCTCAAACCTAAGGAAATATTTACGATTTACGAAGTACGGTCTGCGGATTTAGGAGTGGATATTAGGAACGCGTAAAACATACTTGGTTCTTATCGTAATTCGCCCTGTGACCCCGGGTTTGCCGAAGGGCGTAATTCTTAGTGCATAAATTCCCTCACTTGTTAATTAATTCCTCCATCATCATTTTTACAAATCGTCTACATTTATTCGCCTGAACTTTCATCATGTTAAAGCACATTTCGGTACAGAATTACGCGCTCATCGACAAGCTGGAGATGGACCTTCCGCAAGGGCTAACCATCATTACGGGTGAAACAGGCGCAGGTAAGTCGATCTTGCTGGGGGCGTTGGCTTTGGTGCTGGGCGATCGTGCCGACACACAGTCGTTACAGGATAAAACTAAAAAGTGCGTGGTGGAATGTCTTTTTGATGTTAAAGAATATGGACTGGAAGACATTTTCAAAAAACATGAACTTGACTTTGACATTAACACCACTATTCGCAGGGAAATAAATCCCGAGGGCAAATCGCGCGCATTTGTAAACGACACCCCGGTTACGCTCGCGGTGCTGAAGGAACTGGGCGATCGGCTCATCGATATTCATTCTCAGCATGAAACGCTTACGCTGAACGATTCGGTTTTCCAGCTTTCGGTGGTGGACGCTTTTGCGGGAGAACAAAAATTGCTGTCGGACTATAGGAACGGTTTTAAGAACTACCGTGAACTCCGCGATCAACTCCATGCACTCCTGGAAGCCGAAGCACAGTCGAAAAAAGACAGGGATTATTTGCAATTCCAGTTCAATGAGTTCGAAGAAGCGAAGCTCGATTCCATTTCGCAGGAGGAAATGGAACGCGAACTCGAAATGCTCAACAATGCAGAGGCGATCAAAGCCGCATTGTCAAAAGCCGAAAGCGCGATGGACAATGGAGAGTCAGGCCTTCTTCAACAGCTCAATGCCGTGAAAGCTGTCATCGCCCCCTATGCAAAATTCAACAAAGAGATCGAACAGCTGGCTGAGCGACTGGGAAGCGCTTTTATAGAGCTGAAGGACGTTTCCACGGAACTCGCGTCCGTGCAGGAGGAGGTGCGCTACGATGCCTCCCGCATCGATACGCTGAACGAAACACTTGACGGTTTATATCGTCTGCAGCAAAAGCATCGCGTGAGCACAGTTAACGAACTCATCGCAATAAAAAAAGGAACAGGGGAAAAGCTGGAAAACATCTCCGGCCTGGAGGAGCAGATCGCAAAGATCCAGGAGGAGATAACCGCACTCGAAAAAATATTGTTCGACAGGGCCGGAAAACTTTCAAAGGCCCGCGCCAACGCCATTCCCGGGATAGAAAAAGAGATCGGGAAATTGCTCGGCTCCCTCGGCATGCCCGATGCGCGACTCAACATCACGCATGAAAAGCTCGAGACCCTATCGGCCAATGGCCTCGACCGCATTGTGTTCTTGTTTTCGGCCAACAAAGGCAGCGCACCCAGGGAATTGAATAAAGTCGCATCGGGCGGTGAATTATCGCGCTTCATGCTCAGCATAAAATCGCTCATTGCCAAACTCACGCATTTGCCTTCCGTCATATTTGACGAGATCGACACGGGCGTTTCGGGCGCGGTGGCCGATAAAGTGGGCAGCATCATGGAGAATATGGGCAAAGCCATGCAAGTGATCGCCATCACGCACCTGCCCCAGATCGCCAGCAAGGGAAATTCTCATCTCTTTGTTTATAAGGAAGTGAAAGCAGGGAAGACCTTTACACGCATTCGTGTGCTCGAAAAAGAGGAACGTGTTAAAGAGATCGCCAAAATGCTGAGCACCGAGAACCCCACCGATGCCGCGATAAAGAATGCAAAGGAGTTGCTGAAAGCTTGATGCATTCCAATTCGTATATTCGTACCCATTCGCCCGTTTGCCTCACTTGCGGAAGCGTGGCGAGGCCGGTAGTTCGTAAATAATTAACTCAATTCAAATTTTATATGTCCAACGATCTTTTGAAAGGTAAACGCGGCATCATCTCCGGTGCCCTCGATTCTAATTCCATCGCCTGGAAAGTGGCGGAACGCGCACACGCACAGGGCGCAAAATTCACGCTCACCAACGCACCCATCGCCATGCGCATGGGTGAAATAAAAAAACTCGCTGAAGGAACTCAATCGGAGATCATCCCTGCCGATGCCACCAACGTGGAGGAACTCGGCAATCTTTTTTCAAAATCACAGGAAGTCCTGGGCGGTAAAATAGATTTTGTGCTGCACTCCATCGGCATGTCTCCCAACGTGCGTAAAAATATTCCGTATACCGAACTCAATTACGATTTCTACATGAAGTCCGTGGATGTTTCAGCCATGTCGCTGCACAAAATGCTGAGCGTGGCTTACAAGCAGGATGCCATGAGCGAATGGGGCAGCGTGGTGGCGCTCTCGTACATCGCTGCGCAAAAGGCGTATCCTTTTTACAGTGATATGGCCGAAGCTAAAGCCATGCTGGAGTCCATCGTGCGAAGCTTCGGTTATCACTACGGCAAAAAACGTAAAGTGCGCGTGAATTCCATTTCGCAATCGCCAACTAAAACCACCGCAGGCAGCGGCATCAAAGGCTTCGAGGACTTTTTCAACTTTGCCGAATCGCTTTCACCGCTTGGCAATGCCAGTGCTGAGGCTTGCGCTGATTACTGCATCACCATGTTCTCCGATCTTACCAAAATGGTCACCATGCAAAACCTTTATCACGATGGAGGTTATTCCACCACCGGTGTGAGCATGGAAGCCATGGAGAAATTTTCTTCGGGAAAATAATTTTGCAACGTATTTGTTGTGTGCTGCCAGGCGATGACATCCGGCAGTTTTTTCTCTGTATTTCTGCGTGGTGCTTCTTTTTTTCAGAAAAAAACCGTTCCCTTCTAAGGCATCGATATTCCCGCTTGCAGGGCACGTTACCCGGTAACGTGTCGGCAATCGGGTTTAGGGCCCAACCGGCAGTGCCATGTTGAAACACCCAACCAAATAAGCGTTCCAGCGTCTATAAACAAATGATAGTATATTTGCAGGGTATGTCCGCTCTCACCAAAGGAAGAATATTTTTACTTGCTTTATTACTCTTTCCTTTATTCTGCCCCGCGCAGGATGACGATAAAGCCCATGGCAGCATACGCTTCGATTTCATGGTGCCTCAACCCACGGCCAATGGCGCTTTCAAAAAAAGTTTCACCGGCATTCTCGATGTGGGGACCGGTATTTACCTCACTGCAAAAGGATTCGTGGCTGGATTGAACGGTCGCTACAAACAATTCCAGGTGCCGGCCAATAAGATCAACAATACCGTGACCACCATGCAGGGAGTTTTCAATGGAGGTATTTCGCTGGGCTACGACCATTTCCGTTCTGAAAAAACACTCATTACACCCGGGCTCAACATCGGGTATAACTGGATACAATATTCCCGCGTGACCTGCCTCGATAATGAGCCGGTTCAAAAAAAATATAATGGCGTCAATTTCGAACCCTTCATCAAAGTGGACTGGATGATCGATGACGGTTTCGGCATCGGTGTGATGGCCTCTTATAATGTGCTTACCTACGAATTCGATCCTGATAAGGTATGCCTCAATGAATTTAAAACGTATTCCGACCACGATAAACAGGGCCTTTCCCAAAGCTTCAGCTTCGGCTTCTGTGCCTATTGGGACTGGTCCAAGCGTCCCAAATCCGAGTACTGACCTGTTGCCATTTTTTATTTTCGGGCTATCGCGGTTTTTTTTGTACCGGTCGATTTTTTTTTGACGCATATTCCCGCTTTTGTATATTTGTTTTGCCCGATCACTTAACCCCCAATTCTCACTCATGAAAAAGATCACACGCGCTGCTTTCGCTGCAATGCTGCTTTACTGTGGCAATTCATTTTCACAAACCACCGTCACTTTCAACTACACCGGCTCGGTTCAAACATTCACCGTTCCTTCCTGCGTTACCTCGCTCACCATTGATGTGAGAGGAGGCCAGGGAGGAACAGTGACCAATGCCACTATTTCTCCCACTTCTGCTCCCGGTGGTTCGGGAGGAAGAGTGCAGGCCGTGATCCCGGTTACCCCGGGCCAGGTGCTGCAAATAAATGTGGGCGGGCAGGGAATGTCGGATGGCGCAACACTCTCCTGTGTAACTGCAACCGGAGGATTTAACGGAGGCGGCACAGGCTACGGAGGATACAATTCATACAATTATAATGCGGGTGGCGGAGGCGGTGCTTCGGACATTCGCACTTCACCCTATTCGCTTAGCGACCGCATCATTGTTGGCGGTGGCGGTGGCGGAGCAGGTGTAACGGGTTGTACAGGCGCAGCGGTAGGTGGCGGAGCCGGAGGCGGAACTTCCGGTGGAAATGGTTTTGGCGGGGCGTGTACGAGCGGTGCCGATTTTGGCCAGGGTGGAACACAGGTTGGTGGCGGTGCAGGAGGAACTTATTGGGGAGCCACAGGCTCAGGTGCTCTCGGTTCAGGTGGAGCGGGAGCATCATGCTGTTCGGTAACGTGCGGCTCGGGCGGTGGAGGTGGTGGTGGCTATTACGGTGGTGGCGGTGGATCCGATGCGGGAGGCGGTGGCGGAAGCAACTACGCTTATGGTTCGGCAACTTCTGTAACACATTCACAAGGATTTCAAACCGGGAACGGGCAGGTGATCATTACTTATACTCCCGGCATTCCAGCTAACGGGGGACCCATCAGCGGACCCACCTCAGTTTGCGCGGGTTCAACCGTTACATATACAACGGGAGCAGTGAGCGGAGCTACTTCTTACAGTTGGACAGTTCCTCCCGGTGCAGTGATCAATTCCGGGCAGGGTACAACTTCTATCTCTGTTACTTTCGGTTCTGCTTCCGGTACGATCACGATGACTCCTGCAAATTCTTGTGGTTCAAGTACTCCTTCTTCATTGAGCGTTACGGTGAATGCAAATCCCTCAGTGAACCTGGGCCCTAACCAAACGCAGTGCGGTGGCAGCGTTACACTCAATGCCGGGAACCCGGGTTCCACTTACCTGTGGAGCAACAGCGCAACCACGCAAACCATCAATGTTTCTTCAACAGGAACATATTCTGTTGTAGTAACGAATTCTTCAGGATGTACGGGAACAGGATCGGTAAATGTTACGATCAACACACCTCCCACAGTGAATCTCGGTCCTAATGTTACACAGTGTGGCGGCAGTGTTACACTCAATGCCGGAAATCCCGGATCCACCTATTTGTGGAGCAATAGTTCAACTACTCAAACCATCAGCGTATCATCAAGCGGAACATATTCCGTTACGGTAACGGCAGCCAATGGATGTACCGGTACCGGAACGGTGAATGTCACGATCAATACCGCGCCCACGGTTAACCTGGGTCCCAACATTACGCAATGTGGCGGATCAGCTACGCTCAACGCGGGGAATCCAGGCGCCACTTACTTGTGGAGCAATAACGCGACCACACAAACCATCAGCGTTTCTTCGAGCGGGACATATTCTGTAACGGTAACTGCTGCGAATGGATGCACGGCAACAGGATCGGTAAATGTCACGATCAACACACCTCCTACAGTTAACCTCGGTCCTGATGTTACACAGTGCGATGGGTCGGTGACCCTGGATGCGCTTAACCCGGGAAGCAGCTATGCGTGGAGCACATCCGAAACCACCCAAACCATTATTGCCGCTTCAACAGGAACTTACTCTGTTGTTGTAACAGATGCGAACGGCTGTACAGGAATGGACCAGGTAAATATCACCATTAACATCCCACCGAGCGTGAATTTGGGTAACGATGTTACACAGTGCGGTGGATCAGTTGTGGTGGATGCCCAAAACGCGGGCAGTACTTATTTGTGGAGCGATAATTCAACCACGCAAACCATCACTGTTTCTTCCAGCGGAACTTATTCCGTTGTTGTGACCGATGCCAGTGGCTGTACAGGCTTTGATGCTATAAATATCACCATCAATCCGTTGCCCATTGTTTCGCTTGCACTCAATCCTGTGAATGTTTGCGTGAACTGGTCGGCCTACACATTAACGGGTGGTTCTCCCAGTGGAGGAACCTATTCGGGAACGGGAGTGAGCAGTGGCAATTTCGATCCTTCTGTTGCGGGTATCGGAACGCATACGATCACCTATACTTATTCGGATGTGAACGGCTGTACGGATTCTGCATCGCAAACCATTACCGTGAATGCATGCACGGGTGTAAATAATGTGCAGGATGATGGACTGTTCTCTGTATTCCCCAATCCTTCGTCAGGAACGATCAACATTGTTGCCGGTGAAGAAATGCATTCGGCTGCTCTCGAAATAAGAGATATACAGGGCAGAATGGTTTACTCGCGCGAGCTGGGCACACTGACGAAGAACAAGAACGTTCAACTCGATCTTTCTTCCCTTGCAAACGGGACTTACATGATAAAGATCTCTTCGGGAAATGCAGTAAGAACCCAAAAGCTGCTCATTAATAAATAAAGCAGTAAGCAAAATAAAAAAGTCCCGGCTCATCACCGGGACTTTTCTTTTTACATGCAATAACTGTTATTCTTCTTTCTTGTTCTTTTTAGGCTTGCTTGAACTGGGTTTCGAAGCTTTGATCTTGATCTCCTGCTTTTCTTTATCCAGGTCGATCTCGATCATATCGCCTTCGCTCAGGCTGGACTTGATGATCTCTTCCGCGAGCGGGTCCTCTACGTATTTCTGGATCGCGCGCTTAAGCGGGCGTGCACCGAATTGTGTATCGAACCCTTTTTCAGTGATGAAATCCTTTGCTTCGGGAGTCATCTTTACCTGGTAGACGAGACCATTGATGCGTGAATATAATTTCTCCAGCTCGATATCGATGATCTTATGAATGTCTTCGCGTCCGAGGCTGTTAAAGATCACCACGTCATCTATCCTGTTCAGGAATTCGGGTGCGAAGGCCTTCTTCAAAGCATTCTCGATCACGTTGCGTGAATGCTCGTCAGCCCCTTCGGATTTGGCTTTGGTGGTGAAACCAACGCCCTGCCCGAAATCTTTCAACTGGCGCGCCCCTATATTCGAGGTCATGATGATAATGGTATTTTTGAAATCGACCTTGCGGCCGAGGCTGTCGGTCAATTGCCCGTCATCCAGCACCTGCAACAAGAGGTTGAACACATCAGGATGAGCTTTTTCGATCTCATCGAGCAGCACAACAGAGTAGGGGTGCCTGCGGACTTTTTCGGTAAGCTGGCCGCCTTCTTCGTAACCAACATATCCCGGAGGCGCGCCCACGAGACGCGATACCGCGAACTTCTCCATGTATTCACTCATGTCAATACGAATGAGCGCTTCTTCATTATCAAAAAGATAACGCGACAATACTTTTGCAAGTTGCGTTTTACCAACACCTGTAGGGCCGAGGAAAATAAATGAACCTATGGGTTTGTTCGGATCTTTCAATCCAGCGCGGTTACGCTGTATGGCTTTCACCACTTTTTTCACCGCTTCATCCTGGCCGATCACTTTTCCTTTCAGCTCTTCGGCCATATTCACCAGCTTATTGCTTTCGCTTTGCGCGATACGCTGAACAGGGACCCCGGTCATCATCGCCACCACTTCGGCAACATTATCTTCCGTTACGGTAACACGGTTGTTTCGCGTTTCCTCTTCCCAGGCTTTTTTAGCGGCATCGAGTTGCTCGAGCAATTGACGTTCGGTATCGCGGAGTTTAGCAGCCTCCTCATATTTCTGGCTGCGCACCACACGGTTCTTTTCGTCCTTGATGTCCTCGATCTTCTTCTCGATGTCGAGAATGTTTTTCGGAACATTGATGTTGGTGATGTGTACCCGTGATCCCGCCTCATCCAACGCATCTATAGCCTTATCCGGCAAATGGCGATCGGTGATATAACGGGAAGTAAGCGTTACACACGCCTTAAGCGCTTCATCGGTATAAGTAACATTGTGGTGCTCCTCGTAGCGTGATTTGATATTATTAAGGATCTGTATGGTTTCCTCTTCAGAAGTAGGCTCTACCAGTACCTTTTGGAAACGTCTTTCGAGAGCACCGTCTTTTTCAATGTACTGGCGATACTCATCCAGGGTAGTTGCACCGATGCATTGTATCTCGCCCCGTGCTAAAGCGGGCTTGAACATATTGGAAGCATCGAGTGAACCCGAAGCCCCTCCGGCACCAATGATGGTATGTATCTCGTCAATGAAAAGGATAACATCCGGAGATTTCTCCAGCTCATTCATCACCGCTTTCATGCGCTCTTCAAATTGTCCGCGGTATTTTGTTCCCGCAACAAGCGAAGCAAGGTCCAGGGTCACTACACGTTTCCCGAAAAGCACACGTGACACCTTACGTTGAACAATGCGCAAAGCCAGACCTTCCGCAATGGCGGATTTACCCACACCAGGCTCACCGATGAGGATAGGATTGTTTTTCTTTCTCCTGGAAAGGATCTGGGAAACCCTTTCTATCTCCTTTTCCCGGCCCACTATGGGATCGAGTTTGCCTTCTTCTGCAAGTTTGGTAAGGTCCCGGCCGAAATTATCGAGAACCGGGGTTTTGGATTTTGAATCCGTGGGCTTTTTCTGTTGCCCGCTGCTGAACGATCCACCGTCATCATCATTATCGTCATCAGCAGGACTGTTGGGGAATTCCGCTTTCGGGTCCGCGTTGAGCATCTGCAACTCATGCTTGATGGTCTCGTAATCCACGCTGAATTTATTCAGCGCACGGGTAGCCACGCAATCGTTATCCTTGAGGATAGAGAGCAGCAGGTGCTCGGTACCGATCACATTATTCTGGAAAACCTTTGCTTCAAGATACGTGAGTTTAAGAGCGCGTTCGGCCTGTTTAACAAGAGGAATGTTGGCCAGGTTCACCGGTGCATTCTTTTTGCCGGGAGCCACGGATGCTTCTATCTCTTTACGCAATTCAGCCAGGTTGACATTAAGTCCTTTAAGGATCTTGATCGCCATGCCTTCGCCTTCGCGTATGATGCCGAGCAGCAAATGCTCGGTGCCGATATAATCATGTCCCAATCGCAGCGCCTCCTCTCGACTGAAGGTGATCACGTCCTTTACCCTGGGTGAGAATTTTGATTCCATAAATTTCCTTTCTTTCTTTTTTAAGATTTGATTTGATACACCCTCAATGAACTCTGAAAATTACTAAAAAAATGAGATATCCAAAAGTAAACAGGAGGGTCATATTTTATTGTTGAAATCTTCTATTTTTTCAACCCGTTTTTGTTAATAATTATCGTCCGTTTCGGGCCATCCGTTGAGCGGTTTTAAGTACCTTCGGTGACCTTTAAAAACAACCTGTATTCTACTCTGAAAACAAGCGATTTCCTGCATGGAGAACGTATCAAAATCCATGCTAAGAATACAAAAACGTGTCATTATAACATATAACTGGATTTATGGCAGAAAAGATCATCCCGATCAACATTGAAGATGAAATGAAGACCGCTTACATCGACTATTCGATGTCGGTGATCGTATCCCGCGCACTACCCGATGTGCGTGATGGTTTAAAACCCGTGCATCGCAGGGTGCTTTACGGCATGCTCGACCTGGGCGTAATGAGTAACAGGCCTTATAAAAAGTCGGCCAGGATAGTAGGGGAAGTGCTGGGGAAATATCACCCGCACGGTGACACTTCCGTATACGACACCATGGTTCGCATGGCACAGGACTGGAGCCTTCGCTACCCGCTTATTGACGGGCAGGGAAATTTCGGCTCTATGGACGGTGATCCGCCCGCGGCAATGCGTTATACCGAAGCGCGATTGAAAAAGATCGCGGAGGAAATGCTGGCCGATATTGAAAAGGACACCGTTGATTTCCGCCCGAACTTTGACGATTCACTGGAGGAGCCCACCGTTCTTCCCTCACGTATCCCGAATCTCCTTGTCAATGGAGCATCCGGCATTGCAGTGGGAATGGCTACCAATATGCCTCCGCATAATCTTTCCGAGATCATTGATGCTACCATCGCATACATCGATAACAGGAATATCGACATACTTGGACTGATGCAATACGTAAAGGCACCTGACTTTCCGACAGGCGGGATCATTTACGGTTACGAAGGAGTACGTGAAGCATTCGAAACAGGTCGTGGACGCATTGTGATGCGCGCAAAAACGCATGTCGAAACCGCGAACGACCGCGATCGCATCATTGTTACAGAAATCCCTTACCAGCTTAATAAGGCCGAGATGATCAGGCGCACAGCCGACCTGGTGAATGATAAAAAGCTGGAAGGCATCAGTGATATCCGGGATGAATCAGATCGTGAAGGATTGCGCATTGTATATGAATTGAAGCGCGATGCGATCACGAACGTAGTATTGAACAATCTCTTTAAGTATACAGAACTTCAGACCTCCTTTAGCGTTAACAATATTGCGCTGGTACAAGGTCGCCCGCAAATGCTCAACCTGAAGGACCTGATCAAATATTATGTTGATCACCGCCATGATGTGCTGGTGCGTAAAACGAAATTCGAACTCTCGGAGGCCGAAAAACGCGCGCATATCTTACAGGGATATCTCATTGCACTCGATCACCTGGATGAAGTGATCCGGCTCATTCGTGAATCGGCAACACCCGAGGATGCGAAGAACGGTTTGATAACAAATTTCCAACTGAGCGAAATACAGGCTAAAGCCATTCTCGAATTGCGCCTTCGCGTCCTTACGGGAATGGAACGTGACAAAATCAAGGAGGAGTACGAGAACCTGATGCAGTTGATCGCGTATTTGAAAGAAGTGCTGGAAGATGAAGTTTTGCGTATGGAGATCATTAAGGATGACCTTAAAGAGGTGAAAGAGAAATATGGTGATGAGCGCAGGACCCAGGTTGAATTTGCCGCTGGAGATTTCCGTATCGAAGATATGATCGCGGATGAGGACGTAGTGATCACCATTTCACACATGGGTTACATCAAGCGCACACTACTTTCGGAATACCGCAGGCAGGGCAGGGGAGGCACGGGATCAAAAGGCTCGGCTACACGAGATGAAGATTTCCTGGAGCACCTGTTCATCGCCTCCACGCATAATTACATCATGTTCTTTACTGAAAAAGGACAATGTTATTGGCTGCGCGCTTACGAAGTACCCGAAGGAAATAAAGCATCGAAAGGAAGAGCCATTCAGAACCTGTTCATCGCCTCCACGCATAATTACATCATGTTCTTTACTGAAAAAGGACAAT
>DATDFI010000497.1:0-2628 GCA_036522695.1 Bacteroidia bacterium
CCACAGGTCCTGTTCTTCTTTTGTGAGGTTGATGGTGCGGGCGGAGGACCTTCTGTCTTTCTCCTGCGCGTGCAGGGAAAAATGCAGAGAGGTAAGGATGAAAAGGCAGGAAATTAATCTCCTCATTAAATGAGCCCGGTTTTATGTACGCGCACGGGATGCGATCATCCCGCGCATATTTGCTTCTTGTACATCGGCTAAATTCTTTAAAAACGAAGGGCTCCTGACCCCGTGCAGTTCCTACTTATAAACACGCAAACGTTGAAAACCACGGGTGCATTTTGCGTTGCATGGAAAAATCGCGTAGGTTTGAAAACCAAAAAGAACGTGATGGATTTCCTGGATGAAGCCATTGAAGAATATGCACGGATATACACGCAGGATGAGCCGCCCGTGTTGAAAGAACTGAACCGTGAAACGCATGCAAAAGTGCTGGTGCCGCGCATGCTCTCGGGACACCTGCAGGGCCGGGTGCTGAGCATGCTGAGTAAAATGATCCAGCCTAAGTGCATCCTCGAGATCGGTACTTACACGGGCTATTCGGCCATTTGTTTGAGCGAGGGTTTGTGCGAAGGCGGGATTTTGCACACGATAGACATCAATGAAGAGCTGGAAGGCATGGTGCGCAGGTATTTTGAGAAGGCTGGTGTGGAGAAAAAAATAAAGTATCACGTGGGCGATGCCACCAAGATCATCCCGGGCATGCGCGAAACATTCGACCTTGTTTTTATAGATGCGGACAAGGAAAATTATTCGAATTACTATGATCTTGTTTTCGACAAGGTGCGGGCCGGTGGAGCGATCATAGCCGATAACGTATTGTGGAGCGGGAAAGTGCTGGGCGATAAATCAAAGATGGATAAGGACACCCGTGCCATACGGGAATACAGTGAGAAGATCCATGCCGACCAGCGCGTGGACCAGTTGCTGCTGCCGGTACGTGACGGCATGATGATCGCGAGGAAAAAATGAACCTTGAATTATTTTATCGATAAGCAGAAAATGAAAGAAACAATTGACCTGAGAAGCGATACGGTGACCCGCCCTACAAAAGGGATGCTGGATGCCATGTTCAGTGCGAAGGTGGGTGATGATGTTTTCGGGGAAGATCCTACCGTGAATGCTTTGGAAGCGAAAGCTGCGAAGCTGTTCGGGAAGGAAGCAGGGTTGTTTTGTCCCTCGGGGACCATGACCAACCAGGTGGCGATAAAAGTGCATACACAACCGGGCGATGAGGTGTTGTGCGATGCGACCTCGCATATTTACAATTACGAAGGAGGAGGGATCTCGTTCAACTCGGGAGCGCAGGCAAAATTGCTGCAGGGTGACCGCGGACGTATTTCGGCACAGCAGGTGAAAGAAAATATAAACCCGGATTTTGATTGGCTTACACGCACCCGGTTGGTGAGCATTGAGAATACGGGTAATCGCGCGGGAGGGAGTTTTTATACGCTCCAACAAATGAAGGAGATCGGTGGTGTTTGCCGCGAGAATGGTTTGAAATATCATTTGGATGGAGCGCGCATTTTTAACGCACTCACCGAGACAAGGGATAAACCGGCTGAGGTTGGAAAATTGTTCGATTCCATTTCGGTGTGTTTATCGAAAGGGTTGGGCACTCCTGCCGGATCCGTATTGCTGGGCGATAAGGAATTTATTGCGAGGGCGCGCAGGGTGCGTAAGGTTTTGGGGGGAGGGATGCGGCAGGCGGGGTTTTTGGCAGCGGCCGGGATATATGCGCTCGATCATCATGTAAAGCGATTGAAGGAAGATCACCTGCGTGCGAAGGAGTTAGGAAAGGTGATGGCAGAACTTCCGTACGTAGAAAATGTTCTGCCTGTGGAGACCAACATCATCATTTTCAATCTTTCCGATAAAATGCCGCCCGAAACATTCGTGAAAGAGCTGGAGAAGCAAAAGATAAGGGCTGTTGGGTTCGGGAAGCAGGCTGTGCGTTTCGTGACACACCTCGATTTTACGGATGAGATGCTGGCGCGGACGATAAACATTTTGAAAAAACTTTCCTGAGTTATGCCGGTGGACCTGCGCGGGAAAAAGTTCACCTATGAGAACTGGAACACTTATACCTGCCTTCCCATCGACATTCATGAATTGGTTGTTAATGCCGGTGATGGGAAGTTAAAGGGAACGTTCACCGAAAAATATTACGGCTCGGGCGGGACGGGGGAGGAGCAGAAGGAAATACAGCAATGCAGGCTTGAAATAATGTCGGAGGGCGAGGAAGGAACCTGGGTGCTGATGACCACTGAAAACGGGACGCAAAAAAAGCTGAGACTGCGCGGGGAGGAATTTTTTTACTACTGAACATAGATAAGAAGAGAGAGGAAGATGAAGTGGAGGAGCTGTGCAGATCCCAGCCCCGATTGAACCATTTGCCTGAGCTCCTTTGCCGTCCTGGCGCATATGCAGATCCTTCATTTCGCCCCGCCCGCATCCCCCGCAGTTCATTCACGATGACAGAGCGGCAAAGAGCGAGTGGTGAAAGCGGGACAGAAGAAAAATGAATGCGGAAACCCCGCTTGCTCCAAAAAATAAGGACGGAGATGATCTGTCGGGTGGAAACCCGTCAGCGCCTGGAACTTTATGCCTCGCAGGGCCTGCGGATGT
>DATDFI010000498.1:0-4153 GCA_036522695.1 Bacteroidia bacterium
TGGTGGACCATTTTCAAACGCCCGTGATCATTACCGGTTACCCGAAGGAGATCAAATCGTTTTACATGAAGCTGAATGATGACGGTAAAACCGTGCGCGCGATGGATGTGCTGTTCCCCTGGATAGGAGAGATCATAGGAGGATCACAACGGGAAGAGGATCTTGATAAACTGCTCGATCGCATGAAGGAAAAGAATATCCCGGAAAGCGATATGTGGTGGTACCTCGATACCCGCAGGTTCGGCACCTGCCCGCACTCCGGCTTTGGATTGGGCTTTGAACGACTTATGCTTTTTGTAACGGGCATGATGAACATTCGCGATGTGATCCCTTTCCCGCGCACGCCCAAGAACGCGGAGTTTTAAAAAGTACACCGGAAAGTATTACCGTCTACTTCTGCAGGTAAAACACCGGGTCACCGTGTATCGGCTCAATGTCCTTTTTGAATTTCTCGATCAGGTCCGTTTCATCTATCGTTACAGGCGGGTGCGCCCTCGCGATCTTTTCCATGAACTGTATGTACGCATTCTTTAACTCCGGGCTCAGGTAATGGCTGTTCACGCGTATCTCTTTCATCGCCCACTCGTAGGCCGTAGCCGGGCTTACCTTGTCCTTTTCGAGTAATTGAAAATTGATGTCAGCCAGTTCGTACTGCGGGTCACCGCAGCGTATCTCGGCCGCCACCATGTCGTGAAATTTTTTTCGTTCTTCTTTTTGGATCTTTCCGTCAGCGCTGGCAATGGCATAAGCGAGTTCGCCAATGGCGTAGTGGAGGTTTTGTCGGGGTGTGAGCATGGTCCGGGATTTTTACGTGGAAATTTTTCCTCGCAGCGCAAGAAGAGATAACCGCTCTTTATCCAGCAAAAACTATTCCCGAAGCAATTTATTTTCCAATTGATCCAGCAAAAGGACCTGTGCGGGGTTTATTTTTTTTCGCGCAGCAGGAATATCGAACCAGCCCGCTTTATCCACTTCAGGAAAAAATGCCTTTTTGCCGGAGCGTGGGGGCCATTCCATCTCGAATTCATTGCTGCTGGTGGTCTTCTCATCCAATTCTCCTTCCAGCGCAAAAGCGTGCACGATCTTCCCGCTTTTCAGTTTCACCGGTTCCAGCGTAATGAATTCACCGTTTACATCCTTCCCGGTCTCTTCCCTGAATTCCCGTTTCGCTGCTTCCAGTAGGTCTTCGTTAAGTTCAAATTCCCCTTTCGGGATCGACCACGCGCCTTCATCCTTGTTCTTCCAGAAAGGTCCGCCCGGATGTACCAGTAATACTTCCAGGCTTTTCGTTCTTCGAAATAATAATATACCCGCGCTTTGTTTACTCATCCTGTAAAAGTACAGGTTGATTTTCTTTTAGAAGCTATCTTTGTGCGCTATGAGATTCGCCATCGCTCAAATGGATGTTATTCCCGGGGATGCGGGAAAGAATTTTGCTGCCATGCAGCGCATGATCGCACAAGCGAAAGAGCAGGGCGCTGACCTCGTTGTTTTTTCGGAGCTGTGCGTGGGCGGGTATTTGCTCGGTGATAAATGGGCCGATGAGTCCTGGTGTGATGAGCTGATGCATTATAACGAATTGCTGCTCGAAGAAAGCAAAGGCATCGCCATTGTTTACGGAAATATTTTTCGCGATCCACAAATAAACCAGCGTTGGAAAAATAAAGCCCCCCATCCCAATAAGGACGGGCGTACGCGTAAGTACAATGCCGCATATGTTGTGCAGGACGGAAAGTATGCAGGGCGGGTTCATGCCAATACTTTTTTGCCGGAAGGCGTTCAACCCAAAGCCTTGCTTCCGGTTTACCGCATTTTTGATGATGAGCGTTATTTTTTCTCCTTGCCGGAGATCGCGCGTGATGCCGGGTTGCCCATTGAAGAGCTCGTGTCGCCTTTCTGGATAAGGGTGGGCGATAAAAAAATAAAACTGGGTGTTGAAGTGTGCGAGGATATGTGGTGTGAAGATTACCGTATGAACAATGCCCCGCTCAGCGTTTCAAAGATCCTTCTCGAAAAGGGCGCTGAGCTTCTCGTGAACATTTCCGCTTCTCCCTGGGATTGCGGCAAAGAGCTGGCGCGTGATGCCCGTGTGAAATTCCTTTATGAAAATGCTGACGGAAAATTTGCGCCCTTCGTTTATGTGAACAATACGGGTGTACAGAATAATGGAAAGAACATCGTGGTGTTCGATGGACGGTCAACGTTATATAACGGTGATGCCCGGCCCGTTCATTTTTCTTCAGCTCACATGGAGGAACTCAGCATATTCGATGATGCGGTTTTCAACGGCCTCGGGCTCGAGCGGAAGAAAGAAGACCCCATCGCGCAAAAATACAACGCAATCATTGAGGGCATTCGCCACATGCAGTTGTTTCGCGCTGAAGGCGAACTTCGCTTTGTGATCGGTTTGAGCGGTGGGGTGGATAGTGCGGTGGTGGCCGCTTTGCTGGTGCAGGCCTGTGGCAATAAAAATGTGCTTGCCGTTAATATGCCTTCGCGTTATAATTCATCCAAAACAAAAAATGCAGCAGCTAAAATCGCACAAAAGCTCGGGATAAACCTGCTCCATGTTCCTGTTGATGAATTAAGCGACATGAACAAGAATATTTTTCGCGGGACGGATGCGCAATTCGATCCGCCTGCCTGGAGGAAGGACCTTTCGGATGAGAACATCCAGGCCAAGGTGCGCGGCACGTCCATCCTTTCCAATATTGCCGGCCGCTACGGTATGTTCATGACCAATAACGGGAATAAGCTGGAGGTGGCGCTCGGCTACGCTACATTATATGGCGATGTGAACGGGTCCATCGCTCCCATTGCCGACCTTACCAAAACAGAAGTGTATGCACTGGGAAAATATTTGAACAGGGAGATCTTTAAGGATGAAGTGCTGCCGGCCGAACTTTTTCCCGGGGATGATTTTCAGTTCGACAACGATAAAATATTCCCGAGCGCAGAGCTGAAGAATGACCAGGTGGATCCCATGAAGTTCGGGTACCATTGCGCACTGCTGGATGCTTACACCGCCTACATCAAAAAAACTCCCGAAGAGGTGATGCAATGGTACCTGGATGGATCAATGGAAGAAAATCTCTGTATCACGCATTCGCTTCTTGAACGGTGGAACATCACCGATCCTCCTGACTTCGTCAAGGACCTGGAGTGGTTCACCGCCACCATACAGCGTAACGTCTTCAAACGTGTGCAATCACCGCCCATCATTATCACCAGCCGTTCGGCTTACGGTTATGATATCCGTGAAAGCATGTTGCCCTGGATCCCGTCAAAAAAATTTCTCAAACTCAAAGCGCAGGTGATGCAACTCAGACGTTATCGCGGCAAAAGCTGAGAAAGCTCATTCCTGTTCCTTCTTGCTGGCAGTATATTTGCGGAATAAGTTTAACACCGCATGTTTTTTATTGCGATGAAAAAAAGCGGCTCGTGTCAAAATTTTATGAAATACTCAATTCCGGCAAGCCCGTACTGGTCGATTTCTTTGCCGAGTGGTGCGGTCCCTGCAAAGCCATGCCTCCTATTTTAAAGGAAGTGGCCGGTGAGTTGAAGGATAAAGTGTGGGTACTAAAGGTGGATATAGATAAAAATCCCCAGGTTGCGGAAAAATATGGGGTTCGCGCAGTCCCCACACTTGTACTTTTTCAAAACGGGGAAGTAAAATGGCGCCAATCGGGTGTAATGCCGGCTGCACAGCTGGTGAAGGTGATACAAGAAAAAAGTTCAACTTAAATTTTTATTCCAATGGTAATTCATTTGCAAACGCTTGATTTTACTGCCGACAAACAATTGGATGCGTATGTTCGCGAAAAGGTGAGTAAGCTCTCTCATTTCTTCGAGCGCATCGAATCGGCCGAGGTCTGTCTTAAGCTCGAACCTTCCGCAACAAAAGATAACAAAGTGTGCGAGATCCGCCTCATTGTTCCCGGCAACGATCTTTTCGCTAAGCGAAATGCCGAGAGTTTTGAGCTGGCTGCGGTGGAAACCGTAGAGGCACTCGAGATGCAGATCCGTAAAATGAAAACGAAATTCGAGAACGCAAAAAAGGAGTAGGACAGAAGAAATTTTACCGGGCAAAAATATACTGAGACAAGCGGGCCGCTGCGAGAGATCATTCCTGATGGAGCCTGCCTTTCGGTAT
>DATDFI010000499.1:0-6287 GCA_036522695.1 Bacteroidia bacterium
ATTACTGGAGTAAAAAAAGCCGTGTTGCAACAGGATCCAGCGATGAAAAATTCCTGGGCGAACAAAACGAATGGCTCTACATCTTCGCCAAACAAAAACTGGAAAAAGAACATTTCGATTATTTTATTTTCGGGCATCGCCATCTTCCTCTCGATCTTAAAGTGGGCGAGCGCTCACGCTACATCAACCTGGGCGAATGGATAAAAACCAACTCCTACGCTGTGTTTGACGGGAAGGAGCTCGAACTGAAATACTACAAGGATTGATTCCTCTTTCCCAGGAAGCATTGATCCGGGTTTTAAAAGGCATTGGCTTGCATCCGGTTTTTCTTTAGATTTGTTTCGCAGTCCCCGGTAAAAACTTAGCATTTTCAGCCATGAGAAAAATTTACCGTATTCTCCCCGCACTTTTATTGTTTTCATTTAATGCAAAAGCGCAAGCCCCTAAGATCATTCCCGTGGTGGT
Organism: Bacteroidia bacterium; assembly: GCA_036522695.1. Lineage (GTDB taxonomy): Bacteria > Bacteroidota > Bacteroidia > JADZBD01 > JADZBD01 > DATDFI01. Next base: position 466 of record DATDFI010000499.1, read on the forward strand.
CCACATCCTCCACGAATACGGCCCCGAAAATATCAATGACCTGCAGGTGCGGGATGCCATTAATGTCCTGAATGAAGATTTCGGTGGGCGAAATGCTGACACTTCTATTGTAATAGCTCCTTACAAACCGCTGATCGCGAATTGCAACATTCAGTTCAGGCTCGCCACAAAAGATCCGAACGGAAATTGCACGAATGGCATTGAACACATTTATACGCACAACACCGCCTACGGTGATGATGCGGCCAAGATCAGCCAATGGCCCCGGGACCGCTACCTTAATATATGGGTGGTAAAAACCGTGAACCCTGGAAATAACGAGGGCCTTGCCGGATTTGCTTACGAGCCTTCATTGGTTACCGGGCCCGATTATAATAAGGACGGGATAATGATCAATAATGCTTTTTTCGGCAGCATAGGCACCGCTTCCGTATCTACCCGGCATGTGATAACTCATTTGGCCGGGCATTACCTGGGCCTGCTGCACCCGGATGGGGGGAATGCCTGCATGGATGGCGATGGGATTGCCGACACACCCCCTACCTCCATGAATCCTCCGCGACCCTGCAATCCCACCCCTCCCAATTTTCCCGAATGGAGGATCTGTGACACTTCTGTTATTGAAAATGTGCAAAATTTCATGCTGAGTTCATATTGCAGCGTGATGTTCACTCCCGGCCAGGCCACATTCATGAATCAAACCCTTACCACTTCCGTTGCTTCCCGCGACAATCTCTGCACGGCTTCAAACCTTACGCTTACCGGCACCGATTCAGCAACGTACTCCAATCTCCCGCTGTGCAAACCGGTCGCTGATTTTTTTGCAAATAAATATTACCTGTGCGAAGGTGGAGTGATAAGCTTTACTGACGTATCATGGTGCGGCACAGCGAGCAGCCGCAGCTGGACATTCAGCAATGGCACCCCGTCAACCTCAACAGCGATCAATCCAACCGTGCAATTCAACACCTGGGGCTGGCAGCAAGTTTCGCTTACGGTAAGCAACTCAACCGGCAGCGACACCAAAACAGTGAACAATTACATTTTTGTTTCACCACCCTGGTACGATTACTGGGCTACGTTCACCGAGGACCTTGAAGCTTCAACTTTTGACAATACCTGGATCAAAGAGAACATGGAGAACACCGGTTCAACCTGGCAGCGTACCAATAACGCAGGAGTGAGCGGGACGCATTCCATTTTGCTGAACGATATGGGCGAAGATGAAGGACTGAGAGATGTGATGATCTCTCCTTCGGTCGATCTTTCCACCTGCAGCAATATGTCGCTCAACTTCAAATACGCCTGCGCATCATCCACTTCCAATTCAAACCTGATGACGGAGATGCTGAAGGTTTATGCCTCCACGAATTGCGGGGCGACCTGGATGCTGAGAAAAGTAGTGCAAGGAACAACACTCATCAACAACGGCATGTCCACCGGCCTCTTTGTACCAGGCAACACTTCCACGTGGACCACCTGCAACGTTGCATTGAATGCCGGTGATATGCAGGCGAATGTCCGTTTTCGTTTTGAATTCACGGCAGGTGGCGCTTCAAACTCCATTTATATCGATGACATTAACCTAAGCGGAACATTGGGAGTGAATGAATATGTCAATGATCCTTTTCACATGAGCGTTTTCCCCAATCCCTCAGCTCAGCAGAATATCCACGTGAATTATTTTCTGCCAAAAGAAAGCTGCGTGGAGTTCGCTGTAAAAGATATTCTTGGACGAGCGGTTTTCCTTTCGGGGAAGATCAAACAAAGCGCAGGAGAAAATAATTTTATGATCCCGGAAGGGGATTGGATGCACAGTGGCATCTTTTTCATTGAAGTAAAAGACGGGGAAGCGACAGAAGTCCGGAAACTGGTGATCGGGAATTGATCAGGCGATCTTCACAATAAGATCAGCTAAGCGGTTGGAATATCCAGACTCGTTATCGTACCATCCCAAAACCTTTACCAGGTTACCAATGATGGATGTGAACTCCGCATCATAAATGCAGGAATAAGGATTTCCAACGATATCGCTGGACACGATGGGGTCCTCCGTGTACTGGAGGATTCCTTTCAGGTCATTTTCCGCAGCCTTTTTAAATGCCGCGTTGATCTCCTTCGCACTCACTTCTTTTTTCAGCACACAGGTAATATCGGTGATGGATCCATCGGGAACGGGGACCCGCATGCCGCAACCGCCCAGTTTACCATCGAGATGCGGAAAAATTTTTGTGATCGCTTTGGCTGCCCCAGTTGATGTAGGAACAATATTCAATGCAGCCGCACGGGCCCTGCGCAGGTCCTTGTGAGGAGCATCGTGCAAACGCTGATCGGTGGTGTACGAATGCACCGTAGTGATGTAACCGTCCTCGATCCCCCAACTATCATCCAGCACCTTGATCATGGGAGCTGCGCAATTGGTGGTGCAGCTCGCATTCGAAATTATTTTATCCTCCCTGGAAAGAATGGAATCGTTCACACCAAGCACCACTGCTTTTATGTCGGCATCCTTTGGAGGAGCGGAGAGAATGACCTTTTTCGCTCCTGCACTCAAATGCTTTTCCGCATTCGCCCGATCGAGAAACAAGCCGGTGGATTCGATCACCACATCAATGCCCAATTCTTTCCAGGGAAGTTTTGCAGGGTCCTTTTCCGCGCTGATCCGGATGCTTTTACCATTTACGATCAATTCCCTTTCCCCGTGTTTTATCTCCGCATCCAGGATCCCGTGCACCGAATCATATTTCAGCAAATGTGAAAGTGTTCTGCTGTCGGTGAGGTCGTTGATCGCCACCACTTCCATATCTTTTCGCTGCAAGGCGATACGAAAAAAAACACGTCCTATCCTGCCGAAGCCGTTTATGGCAACTTTGATCTTACTCATATAAATCAGAATAAATGTTTCTCGGCATGGTAAGAGGACCTTACCAGCGGACCGCTCTCCACGAAGCGGAATCCTTTTTGAAGTCCTGCCGTTTTATAAAAGGCGAATTTATCCGGGTGTATGAACTCCTTCACCGGCAAATGTTTTCTGGTGGGCTGTAAATACTGGCCCAGCGTTAAAACATCCAGGCCCACGCTGCGCAGATCATCCATCGTTTCCAGGATCTCGGCTTCCGTTTCACCCAAGCCAAGCATGATCCCGGATTTTGTTTTCAATCCTGCTTCTTTCAATCTTCCCAGTACTTCAAGACTGCGATCATATTTGGCCTGTATGCGCACTTGCTTTGTCAGCCTGCGTACCGTTTCCATATTATGCGAAACGATCTCGGGACGCACCTCGATGATACGCTGTAGGTTTTCCCACTTACCCTGGAAATCGGGGATCAGTGTCTCGAGCGTTGTGCCCGGGCTGATCTCGCGGATCTTTCTCACCGTCTCTGCCCAAATGATGGAACCACCATCGGGCAGCTCATCCCGATCCACCGAAGTGATCACACAATGCTTTACATTCATCAACCGTACCGAATTGGCCACGCGCTCGGGCTCACCCGGGTCGGCCGCCAAGGGACGCCCGGTAGCCACCGCGCAAAACCCGCAGGAACGCGTGCAAATGTTGCCGAGGATCATGAACGTTGCCGTACCTGCTCCCCAGCACTCACCCATATTCGGGCAATTCCCGCTCTGGCAAATAGTGTGCAGTTTGTGTTTTTCCACCAGCTCACGCACATGCAGGTATTCCTTACCCACCGGCAATTTCACACGAAGCCAATCCGGTTTTTTATAACGCGGTGCTTCATTCAGCAATTCGCTATCCTTGTTCTCAGGCATACAATAAAATAAAATGAAAAGGGATCAGAACCATTTTTTACCCCAGATGAAATTGATGTAGAGATTCACGAACACCTGGCTGTTGGTAGTGTTGGCCATGATCGGGATCACCTTGGGAAATACATCGGCAGAGATGCCGGTCTCGATGCACTTGATGTCATCGTCCAGGTCGGCATATTCGAAACTCAGGCCCAGCTTTGCATAACCGCCCGGGTATAATTTGGATTCATTGAAACCACGGAAGTAAGGAGCACGTCCGTAAATATTATCGATAAAGTGGATCTTCGGATCGTAACGTTCGGTGCTGATGTTGTAGATCTGGGGGTCGGAAGTGGGTTGCAATATTTCAAGATAAACGGGTTTGGCCAACCCGAGTGAACCGCCCAGCATGGTGAGCATCCGTATCTCGACTCCCCTCCTCTGCTCTTTGCCGTACAAGATCTTTTGGTAACCGTACCCCACGCGCAGCACGTTCAATACATTGAGCTTGCCGTACACATACCCTTTCGAATTCTCGAACAAAGGATTTTGTGTTTTGATCTCTTTGCCGTGCTTGATATTCACGCCTTCGATCTCGAGTATCCTCTTTTTGTAACCGGTAACATGCCATCCCCTGCGGTAATTGAACCCGAACCCATTTGAATGTACGATCACTCCAGCCACAAATTCATTACGATACAGCAATTGAACATCATCGGTACCACCGATCTGCTGAGGGGGTGGCGAGGTGGGTTTATTATCCTGGGAAAAAGAAAAAGAAGCAAAGGTTCCGAAGAACAAAAAAGCGAGTATGGCTTTGCGAAAATTCATTTTACAACCTAACAAATTTAAGCATTAAACGCGAAAAGCCGTAACTTTATTGGATAAAATTCACTCGTAATTATGACGTCAAAGATCGTTTATACCGGGGGCCTGCATACCGAGGCTGCACATCTTCAATCGGGGAGTATCATCCACACGGATGCTCCTGTTGACAACAATGGAAAAGGGGAAGCTTTTTCACCCACCGACCTGCTGGCCACCTCGCTGGGATGCTGCATGCTCACCATAATGGGCATCACCGCGGCTAAAAACAATATTCCATTTGAAAATGCAGCAGCAGAGGTCACCAAGAACATGGAAGCTAATCCCAGGCGTGTGGGCGAGGTAGTTGTTGCCATCACTATTCCGAAAGCCAACTACACGGCCGACCAAAAAAAAATGCTGGAGACCGCTGCATTGAACTGTCCTGTTGCCAAAAGTTTGAGCCCGGAGCTTAAACAAACCGTCACATTCAGCTGGCAGTAAGGTATTCCTAAGCAGTCACACTGCCTGCCCATTTTGGCAAAACGAAGGTGTGAGCGGCCTCTTCGGGGCTTACTCGAAGAGTAGTGAAAAAGAGTAAAGCTGGGGCAAAATAATAGCGCCCGGACCCTAAAGTCCGTCACGTTTTATTGAATCCTTAAATTTCGTTGGGGGGAGAGAAATAGAAAGGAAAGCTACTGTAACCGATCAGTGTTTATAAGCAGTGGGAGAGTGGTGGTAGGCATCACACTTGGTATGACCGGTACATGATCCGAACAGGATAGCGGCACAAAAGCCAGAGAGAATGAGCAGTTTCTTCATGGGAGCTGGTTTTATAGGATTAAACTGATCTATGATTTGACGGGGTGCCGTTATATTTTCCGTAGGCGGGACACCTTTCATGATGCCTGCACGAACTGAACATACCTGCGGTTAAAAGGATCACTGACATGAACAAAAAAACCTTTCTCATAAATTCGTTTTACGTTGTTTTAGTCCTCTTGTCTCTAAACGAAAAAAATGTCAGATAATAGGATATATATGACCAGTTTCGTGTTGTGAGACGCAAAGATAGGATTTTCATCGATTTATGCAAATCGGGCGCTTTCCAAATTAGGGCCCTACTTATTAACAATTGTTCATAAGTCTGCTATCCCCTCAAATCATTCGACCTTTCTTCATTTCTTCACTTCTTAATTATGTACGTTTGAAACCCCAACAGGGATTTTATGTCGAGCGTGAATCCAACAATCGAGCCAAAATGGGGT
>DATDFI010000500.1:0-7179 GCA_036522695.1 Bacteroidia bacterium
GAACCACCCCGGGATCATTTCGTCATTTCTTACACGGGCACTATTGCCGACAGTTACCAGCCCGAGGTCTTCTTTAAAGTGATGAAGGACATCATTACATCGGGAAACGATCATAAGATAGAAATGCAGTTCATCGGGAGCTCGGCCGCCACGGTGCGCAGTTTTGCCGATAAGTACGGCTTGGGCGATCGCATCCGGTTTTTTCCTTATGTTACGCACGATGAAGCGGTAAAACGCATGATGGGTTCTTCCGCGCTTTTACTGGTGATCCCTGAGGTGAAGAACAACAGGGGGATCATCACCGGGAAATTGTTTGAATACCTGGCTTCAGGTCGCAGTATCATCGGGATCGGTCCTGTTGACGGTGATGCGGCAAAGATCATCCGGGAATGTGAGGCCGGTGAGATGTTCGACCGGGAAAATGAAAGTAAACTTCGTGAACACATTTTGAGGTTACTGTCACTTCATTCTTCCGGGCAGCCGATGAGGAATGAGAATCCCAATTACCGGAAATTTTCCCGCAAGGAACTTACAGCTACTTTACGAAAACTAATTTGAGGATTTCCGCACCAGTATCATGCTCATGAACGGTGCGAGGAACAGCCCGCTCTTCCCGAAAACGCGAATGAATGAATTGAGTATTGGCGTGATAAGGTTAAGCGCCTTTTGCGTGTATTTCGTATTATAAAACCCGGGTTTGTGATCGAACGTGAATCCATTTTCCAAGGCAGCTTTACGGTAGTCGTCAAGCGGGACCAGGTGTTCGGCCCAATTCCCGGTAAAGGGATCGCAGGTATTGGTAGGGTCGGCAATGGGGGCCGGAAATTTTTTGGTTTGCAGGTAAGCTTCCACTTTGGTGTATATGCTATTGACCATGAATCCGCGTGTGCGCGTGGCCAGTTCATCGAGTTCCGTTTTATTTAGTGAAGGAAACTTTTCACAGATCAGCTTCTTTCTTATCTCAAAGCAGGATGTTCCGGGCACAAACCCTTTCTTCCCCCATTCCTCGGGCTTACCGTTGAACTCGTAATTCCGGTGGATCTTGCGTGTGTACCGGTTCACCAGCGGGTTCTTCATATTAGCCGTAGTGCTGATGTAGAGAATAAGTTTTTCAGACGGTAGCTCCCGCACTTCGGAAAGAAAGATATTTATGTCGTATACATGTTCTATCACGTTGCGTGAACCGAGAATATCCACCTTCAATCCCTTTTCTTTTACATCCCGCACGAAATCCTTTGTGTCGCCCGATACAAAATGATCCACGTTTATACCTAAGGCTTTTGCAACCGTAGCTGCATCTTTCGATATTTCAGGATTGATGTCCTGGCAGATCACGGTCCTCACTCCACTGGATTTTGAGAGCAGCGAAAATATTCCAATGCCGCCCCCGTGATCAAGTACGGATACTTCGCTAAGTTCTTTCCCGCTCAGTATAACGGAATCATAAAGCATCACTGCATACGAACGCAGCATATAATCTAACTTTCGAAGGTCGTATGCATAATAATTCTTACCGTAAGCGGAAAGCGGAAGCGAACGGTAGTCGAGCGCTCGTAATTTGCGGGCGAGGGTTTCGGCTGCCGAATTGATCGTATTGCGCAGGTTATCGTGCACTGTTTCTAATTTGGATAATTGCAAAGATAAGGATAGAGGGGTAAGGCTTGATCGGTCACTTTTATTTTGATCCCGTTAGCGAAAGGGTCAGTTTAAGGAGTTCTGTTTTCCTCCGGCTTTCAGGGAAATTTACAGCGATGCGTTCCCTCGCCTTTTTTCTTAATTCCTCTTTGTTTTTTGTTGCGAGGGCTTCCTCCGCAAGTTTTTTCAGTAATTGGAGGTCCCGCCTGCGGAGAATGAATCCTGAATCATTTACAATATCAGGCATGGCCCCCACATTGGAAACAATGGGAATACATTCACACAGCATGGCTTCACACAGTGCATTAGGGAATCCTTCGGACATGGAGAGCTGAAGGTAAAACTCCGAGCGACTGTAATAGGAGGGGAGTTCTTCATTTTTTACGAAAGGTAAAGTGGCGATGTTAGGGGGCATATCCCCTAAGTGAAAGCCTTCAGGAATTCCTATGATAGTAAATGAACAACCCGGGAGGTTTTTTGCAAGTTGAATGACCAGGTCTATGCCCTTTAGCTTTTTCCGGGATGGAATTTCAATTCCCGAAACAACAGTAATAAAGGTCCCCGGCTTTTTCTCCTGGGTGCATTTCCATTTCTCGGGATCATACCCGTTATATATCACGGTGAAGGGGGTTTTGATAAAAGGTGCGAAGGCGAGTAGTCCCTGCTTTTTAAAGTCATCATCCTGGTAAGTATAATCACACAGCATAAGACTTTCATGCACGGGAGAGATATGCGTTGCATTTTTGTAAGAGCGCACGGTAAACCATTTCATAAAACGGTTATTGAAAACTCCGTAATGTATGGAAGGAAATGAAACGCAATCCATGCCCCCTGTGATGATGAGCGAAGGCTTGCGGAAGATCTTCGCTAAAAGTGTAGGGAAGTAGGAATGATATCCACCGAACTGGCAGATGACGAGATCACAACGCCCTATCCGCAAAAGAATGAAGAGGAACTGCGAAAGCAGGAGGAAAGGTGTAAAGATCTTCTTTGAAGGAGCGAAGGATCGCTTTGTAATGATAAACCCGGGCTCAAGTATGCGAACGTCCTTCGCAACGAATGATGAAAAGTGAGTGTAGAAGTAAAGGATGCGCTTCTTTTGCTCCAATTCAATAGAACTTTGAGACTTGTTTCAGGTAGGATTTTTTCAATTGCGGCAGTTCGGTCACCCTATCCAATGCTTTATAACGTCCTCTTTTCAATACGATGGATTGGTAATCACCTTCTTCGATACTTAAAGAATAAACATTGAGCGAGTGCAGGTAGAAATCATTTTCATAAACATCGTTCAGCAATGTGCAGGTATCGAGTGGTTGATCGATGATCTGCAAAAGATCCGGGCGATTTTTGTGTACCCAACGTAAGTAAGGAGGATTCGGAATATTAATAAGGATAACTGAGTTTTCATGCGTACATTCTTTCAGTCTCGAGAATAGATTACGATGCTGCTCAACGGGGATATGTTCAAGTACGTCAGGGAGAACAATAAAATCGAATTTCAGTTTATGTGAAAAATCGCTCATGTCGGACACCACGAACTCGATATTGCCGAAAGACCTGTTTTTTTGCTTCGCCACTTCAATGCTTTTAGCGCTTATATCCGCTGCAACGATCTTCCCGCTCCTGCAATATTTGCCAAGCAGATGTGTAACCGTTCCGATGCCGCAACCAACCTCTAATATGCTTGAGCCCGGTTTCAAACCACAATTTTTGAGCAGCTTCAGGATAGTGCGGTGCCTTACGTGAATACCCCACTTCTCCTGGCGATCGGTATAACCATCGTAAAACTTTGATATATCTTTGTTTTCTATCGACATTGCTGCAAAATTAGAAGAAAATACTAAACGACCGGGTATTGCGTTATCTCGGGGCTCTTTCTGTGGGTGAAATAAGAAAACAAGGCATTTTTAATACTGTTATTTCCTATTCGGGAATAGGTATAGGATTTGTTTATACGTTGGTACTTTTACCCAAATTTTTATCACCGGATGAAGTTGGACTTACACGCGTCCTTTTTTCGCTCTCCACCATTTTCGGGACCTTGTTTCCGTTCGGCCTGGGTAGCTTCACCATAAAATATTTTCCGCGCTTTCGTAATCATTCCAATGGTCATCACGGGTACCTGCGGTTGTTGTTGTTGCTCACATTGCTCAGCTATCTTTTGTTTGCGGTGTTAATGTTCCTGTTCAAGGATAAGGTCCTCGTCCGCTACGATAATTCTCCTTTGCTTGTGCAATATTTTACATTCGTGTTTCCCATTTCATTGGCCATCGGTTTTATTTCCATGCTCAATGTGTATTGCATCAGCCTTTTTCATTCCAGCGTCCCTTCATTTCTTAACGAGGTTTATTTTCGCGTTGCAAACATCCTGGTGATCACGCTTTATTATTTCAAGGTCATAAGTTTTGATGTTTTTGTGATCTGTTACTCGATTTGCTTTCTTTCGCAATTGCTGTTTCTTTTCGTGTATGTATTCAGGATCGATCGGGGGATCCGGCATTCCATAGATTGGAATTTTGTGCGTTCACAGGACCTTCGCGAGATGTCACGATACATTCTTCTAATTGCCCCCGCATCTATCGCATCCATGGCGCTTCGGCAGATCGATGTGACCATGTTGGGCAGCGATCTTAATGGCAACGCACCATTGGCTGACGTGGCGGTGTATACTATAGGGTTTACAATAGGGAGTATCATCGAAGCCCCCTTCAACGCCCTCGCCCGCATCACGGATTCAAAGGTGTCGGACGCGTTTCATCGTAATGATATGAGATTGGTGGACGAAGTGTATAACAGGTCCACACGCATTCTCATGATCATCGGTGGACTTTTATTTGTAGGGGTAGTGGCTGATATTCATACCATGCTGCGCTTTCTTCCGCACAAGTATTTGCAGAGTGAATACGTGGTGATCATTGTAGGGGCAAGCTGTTTTTTCAATATGGCGACAGGTATCAACAGCTCCATTATCTTTTATTCCGATAAATACCGTCAGGGATCATTCCTTCTTTTCGCCCTTATCATCACGTCCGTTATTCTTAACTACATTCTCATCCCGCTTTACGGCATCGAAGGTGCAGCCATCGCTACCGGCTCAGCTTTATTCTTTTTCAATTTGGCAAAGTGGTTGCTCATTAAAAAGTATTTCGGGTTGCAGCCGTATGGAAAATATGTTTTCGTAGTGGCGCTGCTAATGGCCGCTTCTCTTGTTGTGAATCATTTTCTGCCGTACATCGGCAACAAGTATTTCGACCTGGCCTATCGTTCGGCAATAATGACCATCATATATGGAGGCGGGATCCTGGTCACGGGAATTTTCCCGGAGGCCAACGGGTTCATTAAAAAGCATGCAGGGATCAACCTGTGATCCACTTCACCGTTAATGAACAGGCAGGAAAAGGGTCTTATTCTTTTATCACTTTCCTGGAATAAGTTGCATCGACAGAAGTGGCCACGATGAAATAGATGCCGGGCTTTAAGTTCGAGCAGAAGATCTTATTGCTTCCAGGTGTTGCCGTGGTCCCATAAACTTCCTCTCCGATCGAGTTGAATATTTCCACGCGACATTGTTCATTCACAACAAGGTTCAGTTCGTCAACGAAAGGATCCGGGAATACATTCAGGTCGTTTCCATTACCAGCTTCTGTAATTCCTGTGCAGGTGAAAACGGTCATATTTGCCGTGTCGGAATTCGTACAGCCGTAACTATTCGTGTAGGTGTATGTTATCGCATAAGTACCCGGGCCGATGGAAGGGAAGAATGTATTTCCGGCAACTGCTAACCCGGAATAGTTTCCTCCGGATGGTGATCCCCCGGAAAGAACAACAGGGGCCGAATTGCTGCAAACAGTGTCTGGCGAGAGGTTCAGTGTTACATTAGGAAGTTGATTTACGCTGATGCTGACGGTTGCCGTTCCCGTGCAGCCATAGCTGTTTGTTCCTGTCACCGTGTACGTGGTAGTTGCATTTGGCGTAACGTTAAGAAGAAAGCCGGTCATATTGCCGGGTTGCCAGGTATAAGCATTTCCTCCATTCGCAACGATGGTAGTTGTTTCACCATAACAAATGTCATAATCTGTGGAAGCCGCACTGATGACGGGGCTGGGATTGACGGTTACCGAAAAAATTTGAGACGGACTTGTGCCGCACGGGTTATTTGCTGTTACGGAAATTACTCCGCCATTGATTCCGGCTGTGGTGGTAATACTTGTGCTCGAACTCGACCCGCTCCAACCACCAGGTAGGGTCCAGGTATAAGAGGTTGCACCCGGAACAGGACTAATGCTGTATGTATTGGAAGTTCCCGAGCAAACAGGATTTGGTCCGTTAATAGAACCCGGTTGTGCTGGAACAGTGCAGTTTGGGGAATATTCCCACAGATCAGTCAATTCAACTGATCCTGAGTACCCGGTTGAAATGTACCCGTAATTTCCAACACCAAAACCAACGGAGGCCCATCGCGCACTTGACGGAAGGCTGGCAATGGCCTGCCAGGTATCGTTTGCCGGATCATATTGGTAGAAATCGGTGTGCGGAGTAGAGCTGCTTCGTCCCAATCCAACATACCCGTAATTGAGCACACTGAAGCCGCTGGCTTCGTAACGCGCGGCCCCGGTATAGTTTGCTTTTTGGGTCCACGTATTGTTTAACGGATCATATTCGTACCAGTCATTCTTATCGGCCCCGTCATTTCCAAGGCCAACATAACCTTTGTTCCCGATAGCGATCCCGGTGGGCCACTGCCTTGCCGTTCCGGGAAAATTTTGTTTTTGTGTCCAGCTATTATTTCCGGGATCGTATTCCCAAAGGTCATTGTAATTGGCAGGGTCATATCCACATGCAAAATATCCTTTACCGCCAATGGAGAACATGGCCACTCCTTCACGTATACCACCTCCGAAGTTTGCTTTTTGAGTCCAGGTATTTGCAGCAGGATCGTATTCGTAAAAATCACTGTAACGAACACCTCCATTATATCCTGTTCCCCAATAACCTTTATTCCCAATTGCAAAAGATGCAGCACCATAGCGAGAAACTCCCGGTATGTTGGCTTTTTGCGTCCAGGTATTAGTTCCCTGGTCCCATACCCAAAAGTCATTCATATAATTGGATGGGAGCTGAATTCCGGAGCCTAAGTAAGCTTTTGTTCCGATAGAAAAACCTGTTGCGAATTGACGCGGATTGGTAGGGATGCTTGCTTTCTGCAACCAGGTATTTTGCGCCACGCCACTAAGGGAAGAGAACAGGAAGAAGAGGAATGAAAGTTTTTTCATAAAGCTTGTTTTGGTAAGGGTTTACGCTTGATTAGCTAATTTACAAAAACGCCCTTAACCAGCACCCTTATTTTTTCAGCTTCTTCAGCAGCTCCTCGCATTTTTGCTTTGCCGAAATATTATCCTCATCAGTGGCGGGAAGTTTTATCGCATTCTCTAAAAATTTCACGGCAAAATCATCCTGGCCCATATCGTGCAGGGTAACGGCCAGCTCGTACTGGTGCAAAATGTATTTGGGTTCGTACGTGATGGCATTCTTGAAAGCCGTCAC
>DATDFI010000501.1:0-3631 GCA_036522695.1 Bacteroidia bacterium
GGTGGTGGTAACCGACAGTGCCGGTCAAACATTATACCTCGATAACCGGTATCGTTTCAAAGGTCCTTACCGGCACCGTTTCGACCTGGGCTCACCCGGCAAAGGCACTTACCGCATCGAGGTCATAAGGGATGCGGAACATACACGTAAAAAAATCACCATTCATTAATCCCACACAAATGAGAACATGTTTACCCGCCTGCCGAAATCTCTTCCTCCTGTTCTTTATCATTGCCTCGAATCATATATCCCAGGCGCAAATTCTCAAATCGCTGGTGTATGACTTTGACGGGCTCAACATCGATGAGACCGATCTGCCTGAAGGGGACTACGCGGTAAACGACCTGGCGTATCACATTGCTCAAAACCCCCTTGCAGCGAGCGATATGCTGGGAGACCGGGTGCTGAAGCTGAACCTGAACTGGAGCACCAATTACGGAGCATTTGGAAGGGGGATATCAAGGTTCATCGAATTCGATCCTCTCCAGGATAAATTCAACTTTTTTTTATACAACCCGGTTTCCAATAACCAGGATGCCGTACTGGATGTGGTGATCACCGATGATGACAACCAGGACAACATGTACAGCTCAATTGCTGACGACACCTGGAAAAAAAGTCTCCTCATTCATGGCTCCGGGAGCTGGCAGTTCTTCTCCATACCGCTGCAGGATTTTACGGATGCGAATACAGGAGGCAACGGGACCTTCGACATTGATTTTACACAGAACCGGGGAATGCTGCTGATGGTAGAGTTCCGCTTCACCAAGAGTCCTTCTTCCACATCCAACCCGGTTTTTTACCTCGATATGATCAACTTTTCGGACGGGGACATGCCACGAGGCGCAACCGTGTTCGACCTCCCGGGAAAAAACCCTTCCGATTACTGCCTTTTGGGAGGCTACCAGTCCGAACCAAGAGGGAACGAATATCTCATTCCATCCGCCATAGAGGGCTTATTTCCATCAGTGCCCGGGAAAAAATTGAAGTACGCGAATTACTTCCTCCAGTTCGCAATGGACGGCACCACCACCGCCAAAGTGCTTCCCGGGAACGAAGTGCAGCTCCTGATCAACAACGGGTACAGGCCCATCATAACCTGGGAGCCGCTCTTCCAGGGTTATGACCGCCTCGATCCATTGCAGCCGAGGCTTAGCAACATCATCAATGGGGATTACGATACTTACCTCGATCAGTTTGCAGATAAGATAAAGACCTACACCGACACGGTGATCATACGTTTCATGCATGAATTCGAGGGCAATTGGTATCCCTGGTCCATCAGCCAGAACAACCAGGATCCCAACCTGTATAAAGCGGCATTCCGCAGGGTAGTGGACCGCTTTCGCGCGAGAGGCGCCACGAATGTGAAATGGATGTGGTGCGTGAACTCGGATTATTTTCCTTACCTGTCCTACAACTGGATCGTGCCGGCTTATCCCGGTGACAATTATGTCGATATCGTGGCAACGGATATTTACAACAATCATTACCCCACCACGCTTCCCTGGTGGAGATCGTTCCGCTGGCAGGCCACCGAAAGCTATTATTACCTGAGTAAATATTTCCCGCAAAAGCCCCTTTTCATGTGTGAGCTGGGATGCCGTGAGCGGTACACTTCCGAAAATACCACCTCGCAGAGCAAAGGTGCCTGGTACTCGCAAATGGATAAGGAACTGCAATCGGACTTTCACCGGATGCGAGCGCTGGTCTTTTTCAATGCGAACCATGAGCAGAATTGGCTCATCAATTCATCCCCATCGGCACTGCAATCGCTTACAGATAATATCTGGTACGACAATTATTATTTCAGTACAGGAACGGCACCGGTTTTAAACACAGTGATAAGTTCCCCTTCAAACAATAGTTCGTTTTCCTCCAATTCCAATATCACGATCACCGCAACAGTTTCAGGAGGAACGGGGCCCATTCGCAAAGTAGAGTTTTATTCAGGGAACGCCAAGGTCGGGCAGGATAGTATAAGTCCTTACGGCTTTACCTGGAACAATGTTCCCATCGGGACCTACCAGCTTACTGCAAAAGCTACGGACAGCGCGGGTGCTACCGCCACCTCTGCTGTGGTAAACATAAGTGTGGGTTCCTGCACGGCAACCGGCAAAATATCAAGGGAGCTTTGGCTCAACGTGAGCGGCACTACTGTTTCCTCCATCCCGCTTTCTTCTCCTCCCGGCAGCACCGGCATCCTCACGCTGCTGGAAGCGCCACAAAATATTGGTGATAATTACGGGCAGCGCCTGCGCGGCTATATTTGCGCACCGGCAACCGGGAATTATATTTTCTGGATCGCCAGTGACGACAACAGCGAGCTATGGTTGAGCACCAACGATCAGCCGTCCAACAAACACCGCATCGCTTACAATAATCAATGGACCTTTTCCAGGGAGTGGACCAAATATGCCTCGCAACAATCGGCCCCCATTTCGCTGGCAGCGGGCCAAAAATATTATATAGAAGTATTGCATAAAGAGGGAAGCCAGGGCGATAACCTTGCAGTAGGATGGCAGCTCCCGGATGGTACCTATGAACGTCCTATCCCGGGATCAAGGCTGGCCGAGTACAATGCCGTTCCTTCCTCCGTGAACGAACCGATCAGCGCGGGATCAACGTGGAGGTATCTTGATAATGGCTCCAACCAGGGAACCGCATGGCGGAGCATGAGCTTTGATGATGCCAGTTGGAAAACGGGGAACGCCCAGCTGGGGTATGGTGATGGCGATGAAACCACCGTGATGGGTTACGGACCGTCATCATCAAACAAATACATTACAACCTATTTCAGGAAAAAATTCAACGTGAGCAACACAACCGGCATCACCGGGTTGGAACTCGACCTGCTGCGTGACGATGGCGCAGTGGTTTACCTCAATGGAACCGAGATCTTCCGGAGCAATATGCCTACGGGAACGATCAGCTACAACACTTTATCGAATACAAATGTGAACGGCTCGGCCGAATCGGCCTTTGCGGTGGCCAACCTGGGTGCGGGCGCCCTCATTACCGGTGACAACATTATTTCCGTGGAGATCCACCAGCAAAGTGTACAAAGTTCCGATATCAGCTTTGACCTGCGTTTGAAAACGGTGTCGGGAGGCAGGATGATGGACAGCCTTGTGATCAGCTCGGATGCTTCGGACAGCATCAATGCCTATAACGGTGCGCTCACCTTGTACCCGAACCCCAACAGCGGACGCTTCGAAATGGAGTATTGTGATAAGGATCCTGCAGAAGATGCCGTTACCGTTGAAGTGTATAATTCGGCTGGTCAACTGGTACTGCGCAGGGAATTAAAAATGATGAATCATTGCATCCGTGAAACGATTGAGCTGGATAAAAATACTCCAACGGGAATTTACATTATGAATGTGGTAGGCTTACGCGGGAGAAAAAGCCAGCGCCTTGTACTTACAGACTGAAAAAGCAGGCTTAAACAAGAACCGCTGGCTCCCCTGGAAAAACGCCAGCAGCTTTCAAACTTCCATTTGACCCGCCAGGAAAAGCAAAACCCTTCACTTCGTAGAAGGCTTTTTTGACGTTGCCGAGCTGGATTAGGCATTCGGCACTACCGACAAAGGCGCGAAATAAGGTACTCAACATCCAAAGCGACCTCGCT
>DATDFI010000502.1:0-3561 GCA_036522695.1 Bacteroidia bacterium
AGCTTGGAACGAATGGCCGGACAGTAGCAGAAAGAAGCGGGAAGTTTGATTGCTTCAAAAAAAAAGACGGTCCGGGTCCGCTCAAAACCGGAAAGGGATCCTGGTAACATTTTTCTATTTAAAAATTTGTAATTAGGTCATTCGTAATTCTTAGTATATGAATATAGCAGTAGTAGGAACCGGGTATGTTGGATTGGTAACGGGTACCTGTCTGGCCGAGACCGGTAACAGTGTGATATGCGTTGATATTGATGCGGACAAGGTGGTGCGCATGAAAGCGGGTGAAGTGCCTATTTACGAGCCGCACCTGGATGTGTTGTTCCATCGCAACATTAAAGCGGGACGTTTGCAATTCACTACCGTGCTTGCTGATGCGGTAAAGGATGCAAAAGTTATTTTTCTCGCGCTTCCCACTCCCCCGGGTGAAGATGGTTCGGCCGACCTGAGTTACATTTTGCGTGTGGCGGACGATCTCGGGAAATTGATAACGGATTACAAAGTGATAGTGGATAAAAGCACGGTTCCTGTGGGTACGGCTGATAAAGTGAAGGCGGCCATTTTAAAAAGCATGAAGCAGCATTTCCCTTCGCAAAAGGGGGAAGACCTTTTTGACGTAGTGTCGAATCCTGAATTTTTGCGGGAAGGTTTTGCGGTGGATGATTTTTTGAAACCCGATCGGGTGGTGATCGGCAGCTCGGGCGAAAGGGCCGGCAAGATCATGGAAGAATTGTATAAGCCTTATGTGCGGCAGGGTAATCCCATTTTATTTATGGATGAGCGTTCGGCCGAGTTGACCAAGTATGCGGCCAATGCTTTTTTGGCCACCAAGATCACTTTCATGAATGAGATCGCGAATTTGTGCGAGCGCCTGGGAGCGGATGTGGACATGGTGCGTATCGGGATCGGGTCCGATGATCGTATCGGGAAAAGATTTTTATTCCCGGGAATAGGTTATGGCGGAAGCTGTTTTCCCAAGGATGTGCAGGCCCTCGCGCGTTCGGCCGATGAGGTGAAGTATGATTTTAAATTGCTGGATGCGGTGATGAGTGTGAACGAAAAACAAAAAACGATCATTATTCCCCGTATGAAGGAATATTTTACTAACTATATGAAGGGGAAGAAGATCGCTTTGTGGGGACTTGCATTTAAACCCGATACGGATGATATCAGGGAGGCTCCTGCCTTATATATTATTGATGAATTATTGAAAGCGGGAGCGAAGGTTTCGGCTTTTGATCCCGAGGCGATGGGGAATGTGCAGAAGCTGTTGGGTGATAAAATTAATTTTGCGGCTGATCATTACGAAGCGATAAAGGATGCGGATGCATTGGTTATTGCTACCGAGTGGAGTTTGTTCCGTAATCCTGATTTTGAAAAGATGCAGCAGCTCATGAAGGCGAAAGTGATCTTTGACGGGCGTAACCTGTACAGCATTTCTCAAATGAAGCAGCTCGGCTTTTATTATTCTTCCATTGGAAGGGAAACGGTGAAGTAGTTTTGAGTCTCGTGTTCTCATGTTTGGAGTTGGTTTATAGGATTTGCATTTCCATTTTTCTTTGTACTTCTATGTTTTTTGGCGCATGCCGCATTGGTCATTCCCTTTTCTGAATGGTCATCATCGCGGCACCGCGCTTTTCACTCCAAGTCCGCTCCTCGTTCCTGCGGTGCGGGCTTTACGTTTCAATCGCTTGCGCAAAACGCGTTCTAAAAGCGCTTTTCGTTTTGGAGGAAAGACTGCCTACTTCCTACTGCCTACTTTTTTTACCTTTGTTTCCTATGAGCAAAGGAAATGTTTTAATTACTGGGGCAGCCGGGTTTCTGGGCTCTCATCTCTGCGATCGTTTTATTAAAGAGGGGTACTCCGTTACCGGCATGGATAATTTCATTACCGGGGATGAAAGGAACATCGCTCACCTGAAGAATAATGAGCATTTTCGTTTTGTAGAGCACGATGTGACCAAGCATATTTCTTTTGCCGGTGATCTGAAATATATCCTGCATTTCGCTTCGCCTGCATCTCCGATTGATTATTTGAAAATTCCAATTCAAACGCTTAAGGTTTCTTCACTCGGTACGCACAATTTGCTCGGCCTTGCTAAAGCCAAAAAGGCACGTATTCTGGTTGCGTCCACTTCCGAAGTGTATGGCGACCCGCTCGTGCATCCGCAAACGGAAGAGTATTGGGGAAATGTGAATCCCGTTGGTCCTCGGGGCGTGTACGATGAAGCAAAACGTTTCATGGAAGCGATGACTATGGCTTATCACACATACCACGGCCTTGAAACTCGTATCGTGCGTATATTTAATACGTACGGTCCACGAATGCGGCTCAATGACGGACGCGTATTGCCGGCATTTATAGGCCAGGCTTTGCGGGGCGAGGACCTTACCATGTTCGGTGATGGATCTCAAACCCGTTCGTTTTGTTATGTGGATGATCTGGTGGAAGGAATTTATCGCCTGCTCTTGAGTGATTATGTTCAACCCATGAATATCGGTAATCCATCTGAGATTTCCATTAGGGAATTCGGGGAGGAGATCATCAGGCTGACCGGTACAAAACAAAAACTCATTTCTCTCCCGCTTCCGCAGGATGATCCAAAGCAGCGGCAGCCTGATATTACTAAAGCTAAAAGGATACTGGGTTGGGAGCCTAAGGTGTCACGTGCCGAAGGATTAAAGATTACTTATGCTTATTTTCGCTCTCTTTCACAGGCAGATCTGAACAAGGTGGAGCATAAGAGTTTTGATCGCTACGTTCGTTAGGCACTTAAAATATTTGATTTCAGTTCACGTCTTTATTCCGGACCTCAACTTCGTTAAAATTTATATCCCTGTTTATCAATATATTAACTACTTGTCAGAAAATAATTTCTCAAAACGTTTGGATGTACTTAAAATCAAAGTACATTTGCGTCCCTTTTTTAAGGAAATAAGTATTGTTCATTGAGGGCTGAGCCCGTTAAATGCGGGTGTGGGGAGACGGAAAAACAACCGGGTTCGCAAAAAAAGTCGGTTGTTGAAATATTTTTTGCAAAAAAATTTGCAAATAATAAAAGTCGTATTACCTTTGCATCCCTTTTTGAAAAATACAGTTCTTTTTCAGTCTTGAGATCAAATGTTTGAGCTTCTTAATCAGTAGCTTAAAACAAGCAGATATTATCAAGTTCTTTGACGTATTGAAGAGTTATGTAGAAATAGTGAATATCCATTCAAGCAGAGAGCTAGAATGAAGAACAATTCTTGAGACACTTCCCAATCCCGCAGTGATGCGGGACCAGGAAAAAAATCAAACTACAATGGAGAGTTTGATCCTGGCTCAGGATGAACGCTAGCGGCAGGCCTAATACATGCAAGTCGGACGGGATAGGAGAGCTTGCTTTCCTTGAGAGTGGCGCACGGGTGCGTAACACGTATGTAACCTACCTTTATCAGGGGGATAGCCTCTCGAAAGAGAGATTAACACCGCATAACATCACGGGATAGCATTATTTTGTGATCAAATATTTATAGGATAAAGATGGGCATGCGGGACATTAGCTAGTTGGCGGGGTAACGGCC
>DATDFI010000503.1:0-2976 GCA_036522695.1 Bacteroidia bacterium
ACAGCTGCAGTGTATGTGTTCGTACAATACCGCCTGCGCGCCCTTCAAAAGGAAAAGCAGGTGCTCGAGGAAAAAGTGCGTGAACGCACGGCCGAGATCGAAGCAAAGAATAAAGAGCTGGAACGTTTGTCCATCGTGGCACGGGAAACAGGCAACGTGATCATCATCATGGATGATAAAGGAAAACTGGAATGGGTGAATTACAGCTTCGAAAAGGTGAATGATATCACGTTGGAGGAACTGAAAAAGCTGAAAGGCGAAAGCATTTTCGAGATCAGTAACAATCCCGAGATAAAGAATATCATCGATACCTGTATGCGTGAAAAACGCTCGATCGTATATGAGTCAAAAAATATTTTACGCGATGGACGGGTAATATGGGAATCCTCAACGCTCACCCCGATCTACGATGAGTCCGGCAACCTGCGTAAGCTCATCATCATCGACACGGATGTTACCGAGCAGAAGAGGAGCGAGGAGATCATACGCCAGAAGAATAAGGACATCACCGACAGTATCGAGTACGCGAAAAAGATCCAGACTTCCATTCTTCCTCCTCTTGCCGAAGTGAAAGACGCATTGCCCCGGAGTTTCGTGATGTACATGCAGAAGGACATCGTGAGCGGGGATTTTTACTGGTTCGCGCGGAAAGGTGACGAAGCCATCATAGCCGTGGTGGACTGTACAGGCCATGGCGTGCCCGGTGCATTCATGTCACTTATCGGGAATAATATTCTCAACCAGGTGGTGAACGAACACGAGATCACGGAGCCGGCCGCCATACTGGATGGACTGAATAAAGGCGTGATCAATGCGCTTTATCACAATGCAGGCGCTGATACGTCCAAGGATGGAATGGATGCTGCCATCTGCACCATCAATTTGCGAACGAAGACCGTGCAGTTTGCAGGGGCCATGCGCCCGCTGTATATTTTCGGAAAGAACGGGTTTGAAGAGATCAAGGGTGATAAAATGCCAATCGGTACCCGGGAGGGCGATCGTGAACATGCGATCAAATTCACCACTCACACCATAAAAGCGGGAAATGGAGAAAAGTTTTACATCAGTTCTGATGGTTATGCCGACCAGTTCGGTGGGGGTTCGGGTAAAAAAATGATGACGAAAAATTTCAAGCAGATCCTTGAACGTATCAGGGAAATGGATTTTGAAGAGCAGAAGAAGGAGCTGGTGCGTTACCACAGGGAGTGGAAGGGAGATTATGAGCAGGTAGATGATATACTGGTGATAGGTTTTAGCATTTAAAAAGAGATCTATGAATAGTGTTCTTCTTGTTTTTATAGGTGGAGGTTTCGGCAGCCTGGCGCGTTACGGAATGGGGGAGGTGGTGAAAAGAAATTTTGAAGGGAATTTCCCGCTCGCTACTTTTCTTTCAAATCTCCTGAGCTGCACGGTGCTCGCCATCGCAACCTATTTCATCGCGGAAAAGAGTGCGGGCAGCCTCTCTGTAAAATTACTGGTGATAACGGGTTTTTGCGGAGGGTTCAGCACCTTTTCCGCTTTCAGTTTTGAGACCATAAGCCTTATTCGTGCCGGTTATGCTGCGCTGGCTGCCTGGAATGTGGCCTTGAGTCTTGGCGTGTGTTTTGTGCTGGTTTACATCCTGGCGAAAGCCTCTTAAAAATATCGTGATGAAAAAAATAGTTTCGATTTCCAGTTGCGTTGTCTTATCTTCTTTTCTTTTTGCGCAGCCCGGGCCCGTTCCACAGCAAAAAAATGCGCCTAAGCTTATTGTCGGGATCGTGGTGGACCAGATGCGTGCCGATTACATTTATAAGTACTGGAATAAATACGGGAACGATGGCTTCAGGCGTTTGGTGAATGAAGGGTATTCCTGCAAGAACACGAATTACAATTATGTTCCTACCTACACTGCGCCCGGCCATGCCTCTGTTTATACGGGCAGTACACCTTGCGTTCACGGCATCGTGGGAAATAACTGGTACGATAAGTCGAATGGGAAAAATGTTTACTGCGTGGAAGATTATTCCGTGCACGCGGTGGGCGGTAATGAAAAGTCGGGACAGATGTCACCGAAGAATTTACTGAGCACAACCATCGGTGACCAGTTGAAGCTTTCGGACAACATGGGATCGAAGGTGATAGGAATTGCATTAAAGGACCGCGGTGCGATCTTGCCGGCCGGTCATTCGGCCAATGCTGCATACTGGTTCGATCCCGAAACGGGGAACTGGATCAGCAGCACTTATTACATGAAGGAACTCCCTTCGTGGGTGAATGATTTCAATAAAAAAGGGCTCACGAATAAATATACTTCCCAACCCTGGAATTTGCTTTTACCTCCCGATCAATATTCTGAAAGCGTGCCGGATGATAATAAGTACGAGGGAAAATTCTCAGGTGAGAATGCCCCGGTATTCCCCCATGATATTCCCAAACTACTTGCTGCCAACGGGGGGGCGGGACTCATCCGTTCCACTCCTTTCGGGAACTCCCTCACTAAGGATTTCGCGATACAAACCATTACTTCCGAAAACCTGGGTAAAGGAAATTTCACGGACATGCTTTGTGTCAGCTTTTCTTCCACTGATTTTGTAGGTCACATGTACGGCCCGCAGTCGATGGAGGTGGAAGACACATACCTGAGACTGGATAAGGACATTGCTGAACTTTTGAAATTCCTGGATGGCTGGGTGGGAAAGGGAAATGTGGTCGTTTTTCTTACTGCCGACCATGGCGGATGTGAAACGCCTGCCTATCTTAACGACCATGGTATCCCCGGTGGAAACATCGACACACGTAAAGTGCAGGATACCGTGATGAGATTTTTATTCAGGCATTACGGGGATTCCCTCGTGAAGGCATTCTACAACCAGGAATTTTATCTTGATCATAACGCGATCGAGAATAAGAAACTCGATATCGGAGAGATCGAAAGAACATTGGGTGATTTTCTCGTTACTCTTCCGGGTGTGGCCGGCACCGTGCCCGGAACAT
>DATDFI010000504.1:0-2479 GCA_036522695.1 Bacteroidia bacterium
ATCAGGTCGGCAAAACCCGAACGTCTTAAAACCTCCGATTCGTTTTGCTTGATAACTTCCTTATTGCCTTTGCTCTTGAGTGAATCCGACAGCAGGTTCTTTAATTCTGCAAGCTTAAGGTCGGCAGTGGCCTTCCGGTAAAAAAAAGCAGGGTCCTTTTCGTCAATATAACTGAAAAACTTATTCAGTAATATCTTCAGATCATAATCGTCAGCGTGTTGCTTATAGATCTTCCAGGTAAAAATAAGCGCCATCGTTTCCAATTCGTCCCGGTCGCAATAATGTATAAGGTGGGCCAGCTGGCTGATGTATCCTCTCTTTTTATTGCTGTCGTAAAGCCCCATGCGGTAGGAGTTCTCGGCCAACAGGCCATTGAGACAGCGTGAAATGGTTTTACGCAGGTAAAGATTATCGGGGAAGCGCTTCAGCAGCAACCAGGAATTATAAATACCGTCTTCATAATTATGATCGAGGTAGTACACGTTGCTCAGGTCGAACAACGCGATATCGTGAATGGAAGAGAATTCATCTTCAGGAAAAAGAAAAAGTTTCCTGATAGCCCCTATGTTCTGTGATTTATCCAGCACCGACTGGATCTGGGATTTTCTCGATTTTGAATTCGGGTGGGTGGATTTGGACTCCTTGAAGTCGGGATCGATATTCACCGGTTCGATGTTGCCGGGATTGAGCCAGGCTTCGTTACGTATATGAAAGTATGGGGTTTCGAAAAAACTTCTGTCAAAAGGAATATTCTGCACCGGCAATTCCGAATAATCCAGCATCGCGAAAACACTGTCGATAACGGCAGTGCTGTATTCCGATTGCAGGAAGAGGATCAGTCCCTGCTTATCCGCTTCGTATTCATTGGCGCGCGAGTGGCGGAATTTGGTGAGCAGCACATCATCGAACTGGCGTGTTTCATTGTCAACCCTTCTTTTTTTACGATCCACCCTGCTGTTGAACACGAATGTCTCATAGGCATGATTGTTCAGGTAATGGATGATCTCGTGTGAAAGGATGAACGCGAGCTGGGCTTCATTCTGTAAACGCGCAAACAGTCCCGTGGTGATGAATATTTTACCGTCATTGGTGGTATAGGCATTGGTGACCGCGCTTTTAAGCGTATAAATACGTATTTTATTGCGCACCACAGGCTGACGAAACAGGAGGGTATCCAGCACTTTTTTTGCATAGGTGCTGAGAGGATCATTGAAGATCACTTTTCCTGAAGCAAAAAGATTCCCGAACTCAACGGTATTGTGCTGGATAAAATCATTATTGGTTTGCCTGCTGTTATTTTCCGAGTCCTTGATGTAAAAGCTGATAAGGTCCTGCGGGACCACCCCTTGGGATTCAAGGGGAGTGAACCGGTCGAGGTCGACCTGCGCTTGCCCTGTTGCGGCAAGAAAAAAAAGCAATATGTGAAACGATCTCTTCATCAGTTCGGGAAGATCACGATCTTATTGTCTCCGTCATCGGAAAGGATCCCGTAATTCACCGAAACCAGTTTGTTATTCTCAAAATAGAGGTCCACAAGGGCATCATCAAAACTCAGCCTTCGCTCACCCCACTCGTGCACTTCCCGGTCGATCTCCTTGAACCCTTTTCGTTTAAAAAGACCGATGATCTCTTCCTCATTCATATCAAAGATACGCTCCCCCCATAATTGTGCATCCGGGTTATCGATCTCCGCACAGGTGAATTTGTAATTCACATTCTCATCGAAAAAGATGGAAAATCCTTTTTCCCAATAATGCCACACTTCTGTTTTGTAATTCCCGTCCCCGCTCTCTATACTCTCGGTCTCTTCGGCCGCACCGAATGCCGCTTCCGCTT
The DNA here is from genome assembly GCA_036522695.1 of Bacteroidia bacterium. GTDB lineage: Bacteria > Bacteroidota > Bacteroidia > JADZBD01 > JADZBD01 > DATDFI01. The sequence continues at coordinate 1,837 of DATDFI010000504.1, forward strand.
CGGGACGCGTAGTGCCAAAAAGCAAAGTATTAAGGCCTTCGTGTGGGCGTATGTCAAGCAGCATAAACTGTGTGTGTTTGCACAGCATTTAAAGATAAAGAAATAAGGCGAATGCACGAAAGCGAGGGTAGTGACCCGGTTTGTTTACCGGGCAAACGTCATGGTGAGGACCATGTTTCCGGTGCAGAGCACCCTTCGCCAGGCCCAAGGTAACATTTTCAAACTGGGCCGCAGCTAAAGAGAGTTCCTGTAACGCTGGTCATTAAAAAAGGAGATCTCTGTCTTTTTAGCGGAAAAAACTCACGAAACGGAAGCCTTTTATCGGTTTTACCGTGATCCCTGCCTGCGCGCGAAAAACACTTCGGCAGGCAGGCCGCTGGGATCATTGCATGGTCCCGGGAAACCCAGGGTTACAAAATAAAAAAGGCTTCCGAAATGGAAGCCTTTTTCGTCTTACCCGTGATCCCGCTGGGATTCGAACCCAGGACCCCTACATTAAAAGTGTAATGCTCTACCGGCTGAGCTACGGAATCGTCACTTTTCGCAGGAACCATTCCTTGCTGGCTGATCCAACTTCGGAATTTTTCGTATGCGGGTCGTCTACCCGCAACGGCGGGCAAACGGGGTGCAAATATAGACGTCT
>DATDFI010000505.1:0-3181 GCA_036522695.1 Bacteroidia bacterium
ATGCCGGAGTTGGGATCTATAAATTGCTTATTCATCCCACTTCGCCCAATATTATTTTTGCGGCAACCACAGCCGGCATCTACCGTTCGGTTAATTCGGGTGCATCATGGACCAACGTGAATGCAGGTAATTTTAATGACATAGAATTCAAGCCGGGTAACCTTAATGTACTTTATGCGGTACAAGGCTGGCTCAATAACGGAAAATTCTGGAGGTCCACAAGCGGTGGCGCTTCCGGCACCTGGGTGAACATCACCAACGGCTTGCCGGCTGCAAATAATATTTGCAGGTACGAGATAGCGGTGACGGCTGCCGACACGAATTACGTTTACCTTGTGGGAGCGAAATCCAACACCTATGATTTTTACGGATTCTACAGGTCCACTGACGGTGGAAGTAATTTCACGCTGCAGTCCAACACTCCGAATATTCTTTCGGGGCCGGCCGGTGCGCAGGCCTGGTATAACCTTTGCATCGCTGCTTCCGCATCTGACAAGAACAAGGTTCTGGTAGGAGCCACTAACATCTGGCGCACGCTGGATGGCGGATCGAGCTGGACCATGAATTCTGATGGTTCAAATTCATCGGCACCATTTGTTCACCCGGATCATCATTCACTCGAGTTTTTACCGGGGAGCGACTCCATTTATTTTTCGGGAAATGACGGTGGTGTTTGGAAAACGTCCAATAACGGTTCATCCTGGACCACCATCAATACGGGTTTACAGATCTCCCAGATGTACAAGCTGGGGAGCTATGCCAACGATCCTTATGAAATACTTACAGGCCACCAGGATGAAGGATTTCACTTGCTCCAGAATAATAATTGGTCGTTGTTCGCGGTCATAACTGGTGATGGAATGGAATCGATCATCGATTACACTACGGACAGCATCATGTACCTCTCCTGTAACCAGGGCCATCTTTACAAAACGCTTAATCACGGGACCAGTTTTTCCCACCCGGTCACCATAGGCGGATCGGGCGTGAATGCAACCGCAAATTGGGTGACACCAAACGTAATGCATCCCACCGATCATAATACCTTGCTGATCGGCAAAGCGCAGGTTTATCGTACAAATGACAAGGGACTTACCTGGTCCCAGGTGGGAAATGTTACAGGAGGATCAGTGAATGTTATCGCACTGGCTTACGCGCCTTCCAACCCTAAATATATTTACGCGGCCAAATCGAATCGCCTGTTTGTTTCCACAGACGGGAATACATTTACGGACCGAACCGGTTTGCTGCCTGTGAATCTTGCGGCCATCACCTCCATCGCTGTAAGTGCCACCGATTCTCAAAAGGTATGGGTGACATTTTCGGGATACAGTGCCGGTACCAAAGTATATTATTCACCGGATGCCGGGGTGACCTGGAGCAATTACTCTACAGGATTGCCCAATCTCCCTGCTAATTTCATTGTGTACCAAAAAGGATCGAACGATGGTTTGTATGTTGGAATGGATGTGGGTGTTTATTTTATCAGTAACTCCATCGGTTCGTGGATCCCGTTCATGACCAACTTGCCGAACGTGGACGTTGAAGAGCTGGAAATTCATTATGCAAATAATAAGATAAGGGCCGCGACCAACGGGCGAAGCTTATGGGAGTCCGATCTCGCCACCCCAACCCCTTCTTTTACACTCAATCCGTCATCCGTTTGCGAAGGCAGTCCTGTCACATTCAACGATCAGTCAACAAACGGCCCCGTTTCCTGGAGTTGGTCTTTCCCGGGAGGAACGCCTTCTTCTTCCACTCTTCAAAACCCTGTTGTGAACTATTCAGCAGCGGGTAATTACCCCGTAACACTTACGGTGTTCAACGCGAATGGCAGCAGTACGATCACGGTAAATATCGTAGTCCATCCTTTGCCTCCTGTACCAACTATTACAGCGAACGTAGCGGTGCTTACTTCAAGCGCAGCCAGTGGGAACCAATGGTTCCTGAACGGGAATCCTGTTAACGGGGCCACTAACCAGAGCTATACCGTTACACAAAACGGTAATTATTCAGTAATGGTGACGGACGCATTCGGGTGCACATCCATGTCGGCAATATATCCGTTCACTACTGTAGGAATAAATGAGCTCAGTGACGGTGATATTTTTACGATCGCACCCAATCCCAGCAATGGTATTTTCAGTTTGCAAACAACAGGAAGTGGTAACTGGGCGATCTTTATTTATAATTCCAGCGGAGAACTGGTTTTTGAATCGGGAGAACTGCCGAAGGAGATCGATCTTTCGCAAAAGTCACCGGGATTATATTTCGCCAGGCTGGTATCCGGCAATACAGTTTATAACCGGAAGTTTGAGATAAGCGCACGATAAAGAGAAGTTTTTAAAAAGAGCATTGCCACCACAATTACTTGTAAAACTCATACTTGTATTTTGTGGTGGTAACTGCTTTCCCGTTAACAACATAACTGTTTTGTGAAACCAGGCCATTTTTGTCATACTCAAATTGGGAATCGTGTGTCAGCTCGCCCGGTTGAATGAAGTAGTGTATTTCCCTGAGTGCATGATCCTCATTGTAAAGATTTTCAAATGATGACCCTTTTTACCTGGAGGCTTTCCCACTGTTTAATACTATTCCCTTCATAAATTATTTTATATTCCGGCTCATCCTGCCCACCTTTGCTAAGACGTCTTACGAAGGCAGTGTCACCGTGGTTTACAAATATTTCGGTCAGGGTATCGTTTTCAAGAATATCCAGCATTTTTATTTTTTTCCCATCGGTTCCATACATCGTTTTTACCAGCTCGATCATTTTTCCCCTATCATTCACCGTGGAATCTGAGATTTCGTTATTTGAATTGCCAAACAGGATGAACCTGGTTATGGATTCGAAGGTGTTTTCATCGCTTTCATGGATGATCAACATGTTTTTCGTTGAATCAAATTCAATGCTCCGGTTTTCAACACATTTTTTTTCCTTTGATTCCGGGGTTGGCAAATAGCAAAATTCCTCCTTTATTGATCTGATGTGGAAGAACCGGAAAATGCATGGGTTGAACTCCCCGGTAAAAGGAGGTATAACATTGCGTGCAGGGGGGGGTGTCCCGAAGAGGAAACCAAAAAGGTGAACATGCTGAATGTACCCAGATAGAATATAAGCCGCATATAAGCTGTTAAGCTGAACTGTAACCTGTAAGCCGGAGACCGTAAAACTATTTTT
>DATDFI010000506.1:0-2696 GCA_036522695.1 Bacteroidia bacterium
AAGGTTGCTCATAGCTGAAAGCACAGTTCGCGGGCCCACCGTGACATTTGAGAAAAAAGAAAACCGGGACACCACGTAATTCCTAAATTAGCCCTCATCTATTTTATGAAACTCCGCTACGCGCATCATTTCCTGGAATTCAAATATCCATTCGGTATCTCATCGGGCAGCAGGACGGGAACACCGGTGACCTTTGTTTCACTCGCATCTGGCGGGGCCACCGGTTACGGAGAAGCATCCATGCCGCCTTACCTCGGGGAATCGCATGAAAGCGTTGGAAGCTTTCTTGAAAAAGCAAAACCCGTACTGCAGGAATTTCCAGGTCCCTTTTCCTTACAGGATATTCTCACAAAGGTGGATGCGATAGAGGAGAAGAATACGGCCGCCAAAGCCGCCATTGACATCGCATTGCACGACCTGGCGGGAAAACTTGCAGGAAAGCCGGTACATGAGTTGCTGAAAACGGATAAAACAAAAACTCCGCACAGCACTTATACAATAGGCCTTGGAGATCTCCACCTGCTTCCGCAAAAAATACTGGAAGCGGAAGGATTTCCCATGCTGAAAATAAAATTGGGAAGCGCCAACGACAGGCAAGTGATCACGGAGCTGCGAAAACACACCCAAAAACCGCTTGCCGTGGATGTGAACCAGGGATGGAAGGACAAACATTTTGCCCTCGACATGATACATTGGCTGAGCGTGCGCAATGTTGTTTTTGTTGAACAGCCCATGCCGAAAACCATGACCGATGAAATGGGATGGCTCACCGAACGAAGTCCTTTACCTACGATCGCTGATGAATCGGTGCAGCGCCTTAGCGACATGTGGGACCTGCGCGGGATCTTCTCGGGCGTTAACATCAAATTGATGAAGTGTACGGGAATACTGGAAGCGATGGAGATGATCGCGATCGCAAAGGCAGATAAATTGAAAATACTGATCGGGTGCATGAGCGAAACTTCCTGCGCGGTGTCGGCAGCTGCGCAGATCTCACCGCTTGCCGATTGGTGCGACCTTGACGGGCCGCTCCTGATAAAGAAAGATTATTTTGACGGAATAAAATTCGTGAACGGGAAGATCGTACTGAATGATGAGGCGGGAATTGGCGCTGTACCGAAAGAAGATCTTGGTTTAAAATAATGGCGGTCCCCTCTGAAAAACAAAAGTCCCCTTCGTATGGAAGAGGATGAGATAAAAAAAGAAAGGCACCTTTCGGTGCCTTTAACTTACTTCTTCTTTTTCTTAGAAGATTTTTTCTTAGCAGCTTTTTTCTTAGTTGCTTTCTTTGCTTTTTTAGCCATGGTTTTTGGTTTTTGAAATTTGTTGACACGAAGTAAGTCAAAATTTTTTTACAAACTAATTTTAAACACATCTTTTTTATTAACATCGCTCTGTTCAAAAAGTTAATAACTCAAAATCGTGTTTTGATGCTCGCGCAGAATTTTTTTTCGGAAACACGACAATTAAAAAAGAAATGATGAAGGCCCCGCCAGGATGAAACGGTTTTTCCAGAGGAGAAATGCCGGAATTGTTACGCACCGAATTTTTTCCGTTTCAGCCGGGAAATTTTACTTTTGAAAAACATTCCATTCATCCATGCTCCTTTTTTTCATCATCATCTATCTTATTGCTACCTTATTGATAGGTATATATTCTTCACGCTTCGTAAAAAATTCGGGCGACTTCATCCTTGCAGGACGACAATTGTCGCTACTGATGGCCACTGCCACTGAGTTTGCCACCTGGTTCGGGTCGGAAACAGTGATGGGCGCCTCTTCAAAAATGGCTGAGGGAGGAATGATGGCGGTGATCGAAGATCCTTTCGGAGCATCCTTATGCCTGGTCCTTGTCGGATTATTTTTCGCTCGGCCGCTCTACCGCATGCGCCTGCTCACATTCGGTGATTACTACCGGAGTATTTTTGGCAGAAGGGCGGAGCTCATTGCGGCCATCGCTCTTATCGTTTCGTATTTCGGCTGGATCGCTGCACAAATGATCGCGATCGGTATCGTTCTCAATATCGTGATCGGCATGAACATCACCCTGGCCATTATCCTCTCCTCTATCGTTGTTGTTTTCTACACTTACATTGGCGGGATGTGGTCAGTAGCCATCACTGACCTTATACATATGATATTTACCGTGATCGGGCTTATCATTGCGACCATTATCGTGGTGGATAAAGCCGGAGGACTTTCGCACATCATCGATCAAACACCGGGAGAATATTTGCGCTTTTTCCCGCAAAACACAGCGCACGGATGGATCTGGTACATGGCCGCATGGCTTACCGTTGGACTCGGATCCATTCCACAACAGGACGTTTACCAGCGCGTGATGTCGTCACGCACAGAGAAGATCGCAGTGAATTCTTCTTACGTATCAGCATTACTGTACTTAACAGTTGCACTTCTCCCGCTTTTACTGGGATTAGCCGCACGCATCATGGTACCGGGACAAACGGACTCGCAGTTGCTGCTTCCGAACCTGATCATGCAACACACCGATACGTGGGTCAAGATCCTTTTCTTCGGTGCGCTTATTTCGGCCATCACTTCTGCAGCAAGCGGTGCCTTATTGGCCCCATCTGTGATATTAAGCGAGAACATTCTGAAGCCCAGGTTGAAAAAAAATTACACCGACAAACAATTTCTTTTTATCACGCGTTTATCGGTGATCGCGATTGCCGCTGT
>DATDFI010000507.1:0-11189 GCA_036522695.1 Bacteroidia bacterium
CTGAAGACCGGCACTCCTCCGCGGCTCGACGGCCGCACGATCGACTGGTCAAAGTTCGAGCCGCAGCCGGGCGATGCGGAGCCGACGCCCTTTTCCTTCCTCACCAGCCGCATCGATCGGCTCCAAATCGCGTGCCACATCGGCTATACGACGGAAGCGACGCTCAATATCTTGCGGGCAGCAATCCCTAGGTCCCCTCTATATAGCGGTCAGATCGAAGGGATTGGCCCCCGCTATTGTCCCTCCATAGAAGACAAGGTAGTCAAGTTCCCGGACAAGCTACGTCACCAGATTTTTCTCGAGCCCGAAGGGCTCGACACGAACGAAGTATACGTTAACGGCATGTCCACGAGCATGCCGATCGATGTGCAGGCCGGCATGGTTGCCTCGATCCCGGGGCTCGAGTCCGCGGAGATGATTCGCCCCGGCTACGCGATTGAATACGATGCCATCGATCCGCGCGAACTGAACCATACTCTCGAGGTGAAGTCGCTTCCGGGTCTTTTCCTGGCCGGCCAGATCAATGGAACATCGGGGTACGAGGAAGCCGCCTGCCAGGGATTGATGGCCGGCATCAATGCGCATTTGAAGATCAACGATCGCGAGCCTTTTGTTTTACAGCGCTCGGAAGCGTACATCGGTGTGCTTATTGATGACCTGGTGACGAAGGGTACCGATGAGCCGTATCGCATGTTCACCTCGCGCGCGGAATACCGCATATTATTGCGCCAGGACAATGCCGACATCCGTTTAACACCAAAGGCACATGAGCTGGGCCTGGCTTCGCGCGAGCGTTACGATCGTGTGATGGAGAAAATAAAAGGCGCTGGCGAGATCAAAAAATATTTCAAGGAGACCAGCGTGGAACCGGCCGAAATAAATCCTGTGCTGGAAAACATCTCTTCTGTCCCCATCAACCAAAAAGTGAAAATGTTCGGGGTGCTTGCGCGCCCGGATGTGAACATCCTTGATTTCACTTTACACAGCCAGCGCTTCCGTACTTTCCTGGCACAATATGATTCGGAAACCATCGAACAGGCAGAGGTAGTGATGAAATACGAGGGTTATATCGAAAAGGAAAACGATATGGCGGAAAAGATCCAGAAGCTGGAAAACATCAGGCTGGATGAGGATTTCGATTACCGCCAGCTCACCTCACTCTCGGCAGAAGCCCGCGAAAAACTTTCCAAAATAAAACCCCGCACACTGGGCCAGGCCTCCCGCATCAGCGGTGTCAACCCATCGGACATTTCCATTCTCATGGTATATATGGGAAGGTAATCAATGAGCGTAAAAAGCAAAAGGGCGATGTGATCACATCGCCCTTTTGCTTTTCTAAATGCACTGAATTTATTTATTCAGCACAAGCTTGCGGACGTGAATTGAATTTCCCGAACGGATCGTTACCGTATAAATACCGCTGCTCTCGCGGCTGAGGTCAATTTCTGTATTTTTTGAGATCGGGGCCACACGCAGCACTTCCTTTCCAAGAAGATCGCTGACCACGATCTCATCGGCCGTGTGCGTGGAGTTGATCATGAAAATTCCAGCGCCCGGGTTAGGAAAAATGGAAAAAGAAACATCATTGGGATCATCGATGCCGGTGCACAGGTCAACGGTGATCATCGAGGTATCCGAATTAGTGCATCCGTTCCCATCAGTATAAGTGTAAACGATCGCAAATGTTCCTGCACCCGCAGTGGTGGGATCAAATGTGTTGCCGCTCACTGCAGTGCCGCTATACGCGCCACCGCCCGGTGTGCCTGGTGTTAAAGTTATTGTTGGCCAGTTCACACAAACCATATTTTGATTTTCGCTATAGCTTACCGCGGGCAGGGGATTTTGAGTAACCGTTATTCCCACAGCAGCAGAGTCGGTGCACCCGTTAAGGTTCGTTTTGGTCATGTTGTAAACACCGGGAGCAGTAGCATAATAAGTGTTGGTGTTTGCACCACTGATCGGCATACCGTTCATGTACCATTGCGATGTCCCTCCTGAAGTTCCGGTAAGCAGCGTACTGTCGCCAGCACAAAAAGCATTGTTGCCTGAAAGGCTTACTACCGGCAGGCTGTTGATCGCCATGGTAATGGTCATAATGCTGTCGCAGCCTACCGAGTTGGGGATCGTATCCATACGCGTTCCGCTGGTGGTATAGGTTTCGTCACCACTCGGAACGGTATACGATCCGCATGCCGTTACGTTGAACGATGAAGAGGTGGCGTTGTTGATCGTGAGATTGATGGTAAGAAGACTGTCGCCACAATATACGCGGGGAATGGTATCCTGGTACGTTCCGCTGGCAGTGTAGGTCATGTTGCCGCTGGGCACCGTATATGAATTGCAGGCCGTGGTTGTGATCGTATTGGTCACGTTATGCGTATAAAGCTGCATGATCTCGGTTGGACTCAGCGCACGACTGTACATCCGAAATTCATCGAGCTTCCCGCCCGCAGGGCAGCCCACGTTGGAGGCATACCCTATTACTTTGAACGGGCCGGTTCCCGTGATCGAAGGTCCGGCTTGTGCTACAGTATTATTGAGCACGCCATCGAGATAAGCTTTAATGTTGCCAGCGCTGATATCATAAACAAATGTGGTCATGTGGGGAGCAACTGTTGCTCCGCCAGTGAGAAGCACATCGGTAAGGCCGCCACGCAGGATCCAGTTGTTTGCACCGGCCACCCCGTTTGTAAAACAGCGGAATGAACTTGCGGTAGCATCACCGAAGATGTAAAACAAAGTTGAACTGGGCGTTATATCCTTGGTCCAAAAGGAAATGGTCCAGGAGGTGCCCGTGAGGTTGGTCGCATAACCGGTATTCACATAATCGGTGGACGAAGCATTGCCCGATCCAATGATCGCGTTTCCGCATTGCCCTGAAGGACCTTGCGTAAGTGATCCCATAATAGTGGCATTAGTGGTGCCTGAAGGAGGAGCGCTCGCCCAATTAGGAACAGTCACACTCGGTGAGGTGCTGTCGAATTTGTAATACAGTAATTCGGGAGCAGTTTGTGAAAAGCAAGTAACGGAAAAAAGTAGCCCAATCGCAGTGATCAATCGTTTCATATTCGAATGTTTGATTTAAATAAAAAAAGCCCCGAACGTTTCGGGGCCCATGGTTAATAATAAAATTATTTGCTGATGATAAGTCGCGTAGTGAATTGCTGACCGGCAGTCACGATGCGCACAAAGTACATTCCGCCCTTTTGATCTCCGAGATCGATCCGCACTTCTTTTGATGAAGGCTTGAGCTGAACAAGTTCGCGACCGAGCACATCGGTAATGATCACCACATCAGCCATACCGGTGGTGCTGATGGTGAATTGGCCACCAGAAGGATTGGGATAAACAGAGAACCCATTCTGCGAAAGCTGCTCCGTGCCCGTGCACAATCCAACAGTGATCGTTGAAGTATCGGAGCTGCTGCAGCCATTTCCATCCGTATAAGAATAAACGATATTGAATGTGCCAGCCCCCGAAACTGATGGATCGAACATATTGCCGCTTACACCTGTTCCGCTGTATGTTCCTCCGTTGGGCGAGCCGGCAGTAAGAGCAAAGGCAGGCCAGTTCGTACAGGCGGCAGTTTGTGATTCAACATAAGTTACCACTGGCAGGGGATTAACCGTTACGGTAATGCCGGTAGCTGCAGAATCTGTACAGCCATTAAGATTTGTTTCGGTCATATTATAAACACCAGGTGCAGATGCATAATAAGAATTATTGGTAGCGCCATTGATGGCCGTACCATTCAGGTACCATTGTGTTGTTCCGCTGGAAGCGCTGCTGAGCAAAGTGCTGTCGCCAGCACAAATGGTATTATTTCCCGAAAGGGTTACCACAGGGAGCGAGTTAACCGTAACCGTAATTCCCGCTGCGGCAGAATCGGAGCAGCCGTTGAGATTTGTTTTTACCATATTATAAACGCCAGCGGCAGTGGCATAATAAGTATTACTTGTAGCGCCATTAATGGCCACCCCGTTAAAGTACCATTGGCTGGTTCCGCCCGATGTGCCGGTGAGCAGGGTGCTGTCGTTCGCGCAGATGGTATTGTTCCCGCTCAGCGTGACAACCGGGAGGCTGAGTTGTTGCACTGTAACGCCCGCTGCCAGTGTGTCGCCCGAACTTAAACTGCACATATCCGTGATGCGGCAATTGTACCACCCGGCCTGGCGGGCATAATAAATTTGATTGGTAGCGCCAGGTATAACTGCGCCATTCATGTACCACTGGTATGCTGTGCCGCCAGCGCTCATGGTAAGTGCGGTGCTGTCGCCTGCACAAAATGTAAGTGTGCCGGAAATGGACCGCTGGCAGGTGATCAGCGCGGTGCCCCTGATATCGTCAGGAGCAGAGTTTCCATATTGTGCGCCCACAGTTCCGTTTGCATTCCAACGCTGGAAACGGCTGCTGATGTTAGAGCCGATGAAAGTATTGCCGCTCAAATGCACCATCCCGAATGTTTCTCCATTGGTGGTGCCGATAATAGGAATGTTGGTCACGGTAACCCCGGAAGTGTCGAACTTTTCATAAACAATAGTGCCGTTGCCCGACCAATGGTAAACCATGTTGTCTGTAGGGTTGTAACAGATGATCTCTCCATCGGCACCATTACCCAGGGCGCGCAGCAAAGAAGTGGCGGCAGTAGAGGTGTTGATCCTGAAAACAGTTTCAGGCACGCTGGCACCATCACCGGTCACGCCCAGCAATGTATTGTTGCCGTTAAAAGTCAGTGATGAAAAGTTATCACCCAGGTTACCAATGATGGAAACCATGCCGGTGTTAAGGTCGATAGTGCCAAGCGACCGGCCGCTTTGTGCGCTTTGTTTCACCACTACATAAAGCGCTCCCGATACCGGGTGTTTCGTAATAGTGTTGGTGCCGGTAATGCTTCCACCCGATGAGGGCGTGGGCGCCATCCTTTTTATTACAACAAAATTGGTAGTGTCAAACACCCAAAGCGAATCCTGGAAAGGAGAAGCGCCCACCAGGCGGGTTATGCTTTGCCCCTGAACATTCGAGATAAGGAAAAAAGCAAAAGCAACGAAGGCCGCTTTTGTACAGCGCGATAAGAATATTTTCATAAATGTGATTTTGAAGGCGCGAAGATAGAAAAAAATATAAAGCGAAAATTCTTTCGGTAAACCGGTATTGCCGGTGCTTCGCTCAGCGGGCTCCCCCGCAGGTGGGCTCACTTTTTCCTGAACGGCTCGTCCTTGCCATTCCTGAGTTCATTGCCGCTTACCCGGTAACGCGCCACTTTATCATCATCGCGCTTCAAAAAAAGCGAATCGTTTTTCACGGTCCACTCTCCGCGCTGCTTATGCTCATCGTGCTTATTCTCGAAATGAGAATATTTATAGGTGAAACGATGATCGCTTTTCAGCCAAAGCTCCTGGAGATACGGCATCTGAAAGCGGGCGTAATATCCTGTGATGTTGTTGCGCGTGAATGAGAACATTAGCAGGCAACAGAGCAGAATAAATATTCTATTCGTAAACGCGCACATGTTCTGTGCCTGTTCCGGGCGAAACCTAAAGTTCATCGCGCTCCATTTTCCCGGTCTTCGTCTCCTTCAACAAATGCCCGAACGCTTTCCCCAGCGCCAGCGTATAGCTCTTTTCTTCAAAAGTGTGAAGCTTATGGGTATCCTTATCCATAAGTGTTATCCTGAAAAGCTCTTCATCTGTAAGATCGAGCGTAAGAGAATATTTCAATAATATGTTACGAAGTTTGGTGGCGTTTCTCACGCAACTAATTTAAACGTTTTAGATTTGTGCCAGTGAAAAGGTCTCTCCCGGCTTTCTTTTTCCTGTTCATGTCCTGTGCCGCATTTGGGCAAAGCGATTCAGCACGCATTCAATCCATCATCACGAAGGCCAACGATATATATAAATCACATCCCGACAGTGCGTTTGCCTTGCTCAATTCCATTGCTTCGGATAATGCGCTGCAACACTCGGCTTACCTGCAGGCGCAGCGGTTTCGTCTTTTGGGAGTGATCAGCCGCGACAAAGGTGATTTTCCCAATGCGCTTGATGATCTCGACAAGGCCCTTTCGCTTTTCAAACAGTCGGGCTCAAAGGACGATGAGGCGGCATGCTATAACAATATGGCGAATGTGTTTCTCGACCGTGGCGAATTCCCCAGGGCCCTGGATAATTATTTTCTTGCTTTAAAAATACACGAGGAAACCAAAAATCAAAAAGGGATTGCGAGGGCGCATAATAACATAGGTATAGTTTTTCGCAGTATGAATGACCACGTCAAGGCGCTGGAGCATTACAACCAGGCTTACCTCATATCGAAGGTCACGGGCGACAGCATTTTGCTGGGCAGCGTAGTGAACAACATCGGCAACCTGTATTCCGATAAAAAGGAGTATGCCAAAGCGCAGGAATTTTTCCTGCAATCCGTTAAGATCCGCGAGGCGCTTCACGACCGTAAGGGATTGGGCAAGTCGCTGGACAACCTGGGCCTGGTGTACAACGCCAGTGGCGATCACACGCGTGCGCTGGATTACCTTAATCGTTCGCTGGAAATAAAAGAACAAATGGGCGACAAGACCGGGATCACCGTTTGCCTTATCAACATAGCAGCCGTGTACATCGATTGGAACAGGTCCGCCAGCGCGCTGCCCTATCTCGGGCGGGCCCTCAGCATAGCACGCGCGACCGGTAATCCCGATAACGTGAAGGAATGCTATAATAGTTTTTATGCCGTTTATTCCAACCTTCACCAGCCTCAAAAGGCGCTGGATTTTTACATAAAATATATTTCACTGCGCGACAGCCTTGTTAACATTGACCGAACGCGCGAGGTAACGCGCAAGGCGATGCAGTTCGATTTCGACCGGCAGGAAACCCGGCAAAAAGCGGAGCAGGAAAAAAAGGACCTGGAGCAGGCCGAAAAATTAAAACGCGAACTATTGCTCAGGAATGTTTTCATCGCGGGATCGGTATTGTTACTGGGGCTGGCGCTCGTGATCCTGCGAAGCCTTCGTCAAAATCGCAGGGCGGGCCGGGTGATCCGTGAGCAGAAAAAAGTGCTGGAGGAAAAAAATGCTGAGCTGGAACGCTTGTCCATCGTGGCATCGGAGACCGAGAACGTTATTTTGATCCTCGATGCGCAGGGCCGGCTGGAATGGGTGAACCAGAGTTTTGAAAAGCTCAATGATATTACGCTGGATGAACTAAGGAAGCGGAAGGGCGAGACCATTTACGAGATCAGCAACAATCCTAACATCCGCAGCATCATCGAGCAATGCGTAAAGGAAAAGCGCTCCTATAATTATGAGTCCTTTAATCTCACGCGGGATGGGAAGCAGGTGTGGGAATCTTCCACGCTTACACCCATCTTCAGCGAAAGCGGTGAGCTGCGCAAGCTCATCATCATCGACACGGATGTAACAGAGATCAAGAAAGCAGAAGAGACCATCCGGCAAAAGAACAAGGACATCACCGACTCTATCAATTACGCCAAGCGCATCCAGGATACGATCCTGCCCAAGCTCCCCGATATCCTCACTTATTTCCCTGAAAGTTTTGTGCTCTTCAGGCCACGTGATATTGTAAGCGGTGATTTTTACTGGTTCTCGCCCAGGGAAAACAATTTGCTCATTGCAGCGGCCGATTGCACCGGGCACGGGGTTCCGGGTGCGCTCATGAGTATGATCGGCAGCAGCCTCCTGCACCAGGTGGTGAATGAAAAAGTGATCAACAACCCCGCCATGGTGCTTGCCGAACTGGACAGGCAGGTGAACCGCGCCTTGCAGCAAACAGGCGTGGAGGGTGAGAACCGCGATGGGATGGATATCGCTTTTGCGGAGATAAATGTGAAAGAAAGAATGCTGCGTTTCGCAGGGGCCAACCGCCCCTTGTACCTTGTCCGGAAAGGTGTGTTGGAGGAGCTGAGCCCGGATAAAATTCCAGTAGGAGGTTTTTATACTTCCGAAAAAAAATTCACGAACAAGGAAAAAAAACTCGAGGCCGGTGATATGCTTTACCTTTTCTCCGATGGTTATGCCGACCAGTTTGGCGGAGAAAAGAAAAAGAAATTCATGACCAGGCGCTTCAAGGAATTATTATCTGCGATCAGTAGTGATGAGCCGCAGGCGCAGCGCGAAATGCTGGAGAAGAATATCGTAAGCTGGATGGGCCCCCTGGAACAGGTTGATGATATTCTTGTGATCGGGATCAGGATAAACTGATCAGGGATAAGCGGGTGTGTCAGCCCTCAGGCTGTTTTCCCAGCTTGAAATCTTTTTGATAATGTTCAGCAACAGCAGCAGGGAAATAATATCCAGCGCACCTGCAATGGTACCGATGAGGGATGCCGTGCGTATGGTCTCTATCGAAGGATTGTCGTCCCAGGTCATGCGCGTGGAAATATTGTTCAGGATATTTCCAATGAGCCAAAGCGCCCACCAAAAACCCAGAACAGAATTGGTCTCACCGCGATTGAGCGCTTCGTTTTTTTCGGCTGCTTTGTAGCGGTAATTTTCCCAGATCTCGCGCATGATGGTGAAAGGCCGCACCAGGTTCAAAAAAGGAACGAACCATGCACCCGATGCCCATCCTTCGGTGAATTGGGTTTTCACGCCCATTTGTTCAAGGTTAAAATAGGCCCTGCGGAACCACATGATGAATACTACAATAAATGCAATGGACGAAAGCAGCAGGCAAATGGAAGAGAGTGCATCTCTCGATTGCACCGATGCGGCTTCTTCTTTAGAGATGGGTTCTGACGCCTCTATCACACGGTTGGTAATATCGTAATCAAGATAAGAGCAAATGGCGCTGAGTAAAGTCGCCCCAAGCAATATGTAACCTATTACAAGGGCGGTCTTTGCGCGCTGCGCGTTATCGCGAAGGCGGAACGATTGTGCGGGTGTAACGTTAAGATCGAGGGGCGAGTTTTCCATGCAAGCCAAAATACAAAAGTATTTTGCAACTCATTGCACGATGATCTTCCCGCGCATAATGATCTTCCCGTTTTCGCTTACCATGAAAATATAAGCCCCGGCAGGAATATTTTTAGGATCAAGGGCCGTTTTGTTTTTATCAAGTGTGATAGATCCAGTTTTTCTTCCGCATACATCATACAAAGTGAATTCCATACCCTGTTGAAACCCTTCCGTTTCGATGTTTAAAATATCATGGGCGGGATTCGGGAAAACAGAAACGTTTACACCCTCATTCCATTCCCCGGCAGATTGAGGGTTGCATGGATCGATGGTAACAGTTGATGGATTGCCCGCAGTTAAATTATGTGTGAGGACCGATCCGCCCGATGAAATGGTAATTCCCGAACGCGTTTGCATCACCGGGTTTCGCACACCCGGGGTTACGGGAGCATCATGGCAGCCGCTGTTGCCGAAAGGATCGGTGCGGACAAAATAAATATCGCCCTGGCCATTGGTGAAGGAGCGGCTCTCTGCTGCAAAAGCATAACCGTTACCGGTTGGCTGCATGGACCAACAGTCTTCATACAGTGAGTCGCCATAAGTGCGCGCCCATTTTAAATTGCCGAGGCTGTCGGTGGTCACCAGCATTACATCCTTGGTCCCTGCCCCGTAAACCGTGGAGTTACATAATAAGGAATAACCCTTATCGGCATTTTGGACCATATCATATGAGATCTCGGCACCGGGATTGCTTCCATACACATTTACCCATTGTAAATTCCCGTTCGAATCGGTTTTGAGCAGGGCGGCATTATGCGCACCGGGCGTGGTGAACGAATGGATATCGCCCGCCACCGCAAAACCTCCATCGCTGGTTTGAATGGCAGTGTTGCCCCCATCTTCCGTACTTCGTCCATATTGCTTCGTCCACAAGGTATCACCGATGGAATCGAGGCGGATCAGCCAGATATCCGAATTCCCAAAGCTGTTGGTGGTTGTTTCGCCTGCAACTATGTATCCCCCGTCATTGGTTTTATTAAAGCCATACAGCTCATCTGTTCCGGTCCCGCCAAATGTTTTATTCCACAGCATGTTTCCGTTTGCATCGGTTTTAATAAGGTAGCCGTCAAATGTTCCGGAAAAGCTGGAAGTAAATCCCGTTACCACAAAACCCCCATCGTTGGCCTGCAGTACATACCAACCGTAATCATCGTTGCTTCCGCCAAAATATTTTTGCCAAAGCAAATTTCCGTTCTTATCCGTGCGGATCAACATCACATCGTAATTGATATTGCTGGCCGAAGATGCGCCCGTTAAAATGTAACCGCTGTCGCTGCACACCGAAACATAATAACAAATATCCTCCCCCGCCCCACCGTATGTTTTTGACCAAAGCAGGTTGCCGATGCTGTCCGTTTTAACCAGGTAAGCATCGTCCATCCCGTTACCGAAACTCGTGGTAAAGGAGCTGATGATGAATCCGCCCCCGGGCGTTCTTTTAAGGCAGGTCCCTATTTCGCCATTGGAACCCCCGTAAACACGCTGGAAAGTTTGTGCGTGTAGTCCCCGCCCTGTCAAAAGCAGGAGTAAAAAGGCAGCCATCCGCACCGGAATATTTATATGTATATACATTTAATTTTCTTGCCTGAAAGGATTTAAATGTACCTTTGCTGCCTTATTTTAAGATGAAGATACTATTTCCTTACCTGAAGCGGCACAGGGGGCTGATCATGCTTACCCTGCTGCTGGCAGCCGTTAACCAGGTGTTCTCTCTTTTCGATCCGCTCATTTTCCAGCGTTTTCTTGATGGCACTTTGCTTCACATCAAGGAAAACAAACTGGATAAAGATACTTTCCTGCACCTTGCTCTTGTTTGGTTCTTTATGGCGCTTGGAACGGCTATGGTTTCGCGCATTGCCAAAAATTTCCAGGATTATTTTATGAATGTGGCCATACAAAAAATGGGCGTGCGCATTTATACGGATGGACTTAAGCACTCGCTTGAACTTCCCTATTCTGTTTTTGAGGACCAGCGCAGCGGTGAGACGCTGAGTAAATTGCAAAGGGTGAGGACCGATATGGAAAAACTCATTTATTCGATCGTAAATATCCTTTTCATGTCACTGGTAAGTGTCATTTTCATCTTTATTTATACCGTTCGGATCAATTGGGTGATTGCACCGGTTTACTTTTTATCTATTCCGCTTTTGTTCGCAGTAAGTTCTTTCCTGGGAAAGAAGATCAAAAAAATCTCAAAGGCTATTGTTAGCGAAACCAACGCACT
>DATDFI010000508.1:0-2732 GCA_036522695.1 Bacteroidia bacterium
CCATGTGTGCGTTTGGCGGCCTTTGGAATTCCTGTGCTGCCGGTGGTGAATGTGATGAGCGCGGTGTCGGAAAAGGTCACTTTTCTTTTTTCGGACAAGGGTCCCCCGTTTGTTTTTTTTGTTCCGAGTTTGATGGGGATCTTTCGGAGTTCACTCGAGAGTAAGGCCAGCGTGCGCGCTTTGAATCCTCCAATGAAGGCTTTGCATTGCGCCACCTTACAGCATTCTTCCATTCTTGCTTTGCTCACCCATTCATCGAGGAAAACGGCTGTTGCGCCAATTCGAAAAAGGGCGAGCACGATGCGGTACAGGTCAATGCTCATCGGCACGAAGATCATTACGCGATCTCCCTGCATGATGCCTTTCTTTATGAAATATGCAGCGGTAGCATCCACTTCCCGTGCGAAAACGCTGAAAGTGATCGCCTCCTCTTTATAAATAATGGCGGGCTTCCCGGGATACTTAGCGGCAGCTTCAAAGAAAAGATCGGTGATGTTGAAATCTTCGCTCATGACCTTTCATTGAACTTTTTGATGTTGTTCATGTTGCCTTCAAAGATGCCTTTGATCTTATAGGCCGCGATGTAGGTTTTGATTCTTTCCCAAAGCGAGGGCTGAGCATCTTTGAAAAATACGGTGAAGGTGAGTTTGCATTTGTTCGTGCCGATCGATTCATAGATCTGTTCGGTGGCGAGGTGCTCGGCATTCATGGAGAAATCAACGAGGTGGTAAATGATGATCTGGCGTTTTTTGCCAGGCACCACTTCCGTGACCAGTTCATCCCATTGCGTTCCTTTTTCATCAGCATTGCAAAAGCACCTCCTGCGCGAACCAACCGCCCCATCCGGAAAGCTATCACGATTAAGCGTGTTGATATGGTCTACAAATACGGACCACTTCCTGGCATTGTCGGAATTCCCGAGGTATTTATAAACGGAGTCGGCCGGTGCATTGATCTCGACCGTATTCAAAATGAGTTTATAGTTGAATCCATCGTGGTTCCCGTAAGGGCTGAAAATGATGACGCCTGCCAGCGCCATTACGATTACAGTCAAGGAGATAAAAATAATTTTTTTCAGCTTTTTCATCTTAGAGTTTTTTGCCGTATAACGCGTAATTCTTGTAGACCTCACCGGAAAAGTTTTTCGAAATGGTTGTGGAAGTGCCTTGTTCGTAAAGGAAGGCGTGTATCATACCGGTAAAGTTCTTTTTAACGCAGCGCCTCGTGATCTCGTTGCCCATTACGTGGCCGAGACCCGCCCATTCTTTTCCGGGATGCCTCGCTATGGTTTTTACGATCAAGTGCTTTTCGTTCCTGTTCAGCAGGTCCTGCACGCAAAAGAAAACACCGATGATCTCTCCCGTTTTATTTTCAGCTATCGTCACGAAGTCGGGATCAATGAACGTCTGCGCTTCAAGATATTTTTCGAGGAAAGCTTCTTTTTCAATTGGTGTGTACAAAAAATTCGTACTGAATGCATGCGTGATGAAAGGATACAGGCGCTCGAGTTCCTGCCTGTAATTTGCCAAATCTATATTTCGAACCTTCATTCCCGCGGCTAATAGTTCTTTTTCACGTTCCAGTACCCCGGCCCTGTCATGCCGCATTTTCCTGTCGATAGCGGAAAAATATTTAGCAATGATCCCAAAGCCTGAATCGATGAACTGTTTGTTGTAATACAGGTGGTGATGCGCTTCCATCAGGAATTCCGGGTGATCGTGATGCAGGCTGAAGCGATAGTTGTCCCAGGTGGAACCGTTCATGGGCCCGATCAGGTATTCTGCGCCTTTCTTCTTCGCTTCCGCGAAAACGTGATCCAATAAGCGTTTGGCATCATCGCCATTCGCATTGCATTCGTAATTCCCGATACAGAAAGTTTTTCGGTCTTCATGGTTTAAATGAGGATTATTATACAACGCAACACGACCGAGCGGTACCGGTCCGTCCATCAGCAAGTAGCAAGCTTCAAGAAATTTTGCGTTCACTTTTGAAGGCGGACACCTTTCCAGGACCCCTTCAGGGTAAAAATAAGCAGGCAGGTTTTCGAACAGGTGATAATCCGCTTGCCCGGGTGCTGTAGTGATGATGGTT
Source organism: Bacteroidia bacterium (assembly GCA_036522695.1). Taxonomy (GTDB): domain Bacteria; phylum Bacteroidota; class Bacteroidia; order JADZBD01; family JADZBD01; genus DATDFI01. Next base: position 2,092 of record DATDFI010000508.1, read on the forward strand.
GCGTTCATGGTAAAATGCAGGTCCATGCCAGTTTCATGATAAGCAGTACGCTTGCGGGAATAGTAATATTGTCATAACCCCTGCCGCTCACCGCTTCGGTGATGGCCGCCACCGTTGCGATCAGTACTGCGAGTGCGGCTTTGGGCATTTCAGTCTCATATTTATTTGACGAATAAAGAAGAGCCCCACAAAGGACCGTACAGCTCAGGAAGAACATGAATGAACCGAGAAAGGTTTTGTTCGAGCTGCCGACCTTATATTTCCCGAGCGGCCAGCGCTTGCCGCATAAGGCCGCAATGGGATCGCATATGGCGAGCACAAGAATGGGCATGTAAAAGAAGATATACGTATGGTCGTGAAATTCGTACATCAAAAAGCATCCGAATACAGAAATGGGATAAGCGATGCTTCCCACCGATTCCCTGTCGATGGCATTAATGGATTTTAAAAGTTGGAAACGCAGGCTGAGGATAAGGATCACCGCAAAGCTTGCGCAGAGGAAAAGCACCGGCCAGTGCCCGCTGAGCATGATGGGAAAAAGGAGCGTGAGAATTCCCGTGCCGAAATGAACGAGTTTGCGGGTGAGTTCGGCTTTTATTTTGGCGAAGTGGAATAAGATTTCAGCTGTACCGAACAACCCG
>DATDFI010000509.1:0-4181 GCA_036522695.1 Bacteroidia bacterium
ACGAATTCGTTGCGCAGCCTTTTGTATTGGCCGAACATGAAACCGATCTCACGACCGCCTACGCCAATATCACCGGCAGGCACGTCAGTGTTGCCGCCAATGTGTTTGCTCAGCTCGGTCATGAAGCTCTGGCAAAAGCGCATCACCTCGTTGTCCGATTTTCCTTTCGGGTCAAAGTCAGAACCACCTTTACCACCGCCCATGGGCAGAGTGGTGAGTGAGTTCTTGAACACCTGTTCGAAAGCTAGGAACTTCAAAATAGAAAGGTTAACAGAAGGGTGGAAACGCAACCCTCCTTTGTAAGGACCTATGGCGCTGTTCATTTGAATACGGAAACCACGGTTCACCTGGAAACGGCCTTTGTCATCGATCCACGGAATACGGAACTGAATCACGCGCTCGGGCTCGGCAATGCGCTCTAAAATTTTTGCATCGGCATATTTCGGGTTCTCAAGCGTAAAAGGGATCACCGCCTCGGCAACCTCCTGCACAGCCTGCAGGAACTCCGGCTGGTTGGGGTCCTTGGCCTTTACCTTGGCCATGAACTTGTGAATTTCATTCTCCGTCTTGCTTGATCCGTTGGTTTTTGTTTTTACTGCTGTAGCCATAGTTATTTTTTTTGGTTTATCCTCCGTAGCTGGCGGAGGCGGATTGGTTAACTTATGTTGTTGTGAATTTGATATGCTTTTAAAAAGAGGACTAAAAGTAAGTATTAATTGCTTTGTGCTGCGGATTTTTTAAGGGGAAAAAACGCTTCATCACCCAATGAAAAAGCCCAGCGAATTTAGGAAAATATCGTGAGTCCCGGATTGTTTCGATAATTGCTGGTTTCCAGGTGATTAAGCAGCTATTTTGCCCTGCTTAAACGATATTTTTGGAGCAACATTCACCCCTGCTTCATTTAGTGCTTGGGTCCGGCTGGCAGTGCACGCTACATGGGTAGCGTGTCGGCCATCCGGGCTAGGAATAACGATGCAGCCTTGCGGAAGCTGTCCATCGTTTACCGGTCTTCTCTGCATCTTCCATTACTTATCGTACAACTTCAAAAAAACACCCGGCCCGTCAGGGCACGCATGTAAAAAGAAATCTTTCCCTAAAAGATCTTTTACCGCAAATAATTTCGAAGGAAGAGAACGCCTCCATGAGAGGCCAGGATACCGGTGAGGATTTTCGTCCGAACGCAGTACCCGGGAGAGTCAGCGCACCATTAAAAGATACAGGCAAACAAACGGAGCGGAAAGTAAAACCCCGTCAAAACGGTCCAGCAAACCTCCATGTCCCGGTAAAATCCCGCCCGAGTCCTTTATATTGATACTGCGCTTGAACATACTTTCAACCAGGTCGCCAAGTGTAGCGGTGATGGAAACTATTCCCGCCATCATCATCCAGTGCACCAGGTCAAGCTCCTTAAAATAAATAGAGATCAAATAAGCCGTTCCCTGTGTAAGCAACACTCCCCCGATCGTTCCTTCCCATGTTTTTTTTGGCGATATCCTTTCGAAAAATTTTGTTCTTCCGAATGCGCGGCCTGTCAGATAAGCGAATGTATCATTGCTCCATACCATAAAAAAGAAGGCCAGCAAAAAGTGCGGCAGGTACAAAAAGGTATCGTTACTTCCATTGTTCCACGCCTCCGCATCAAAACCCGGGACCATCGTATTGAATAAAGAGAACGGGAAAGCGATGTAGATCACACCCAACAAAGTGAACGCAACATTTTGAAAAGGCTTTTCCTTTTTCCGGAAAAGCTCAATGAAAAAGAACGATCCTGAAAGGACCAGCGCAACGCCCGAATAAATGATCGGCCCTATAGGTCCAATACTGTACGCTCCCCAGGCTGCGCCTGCGAATGCGAACAAGCCTAAAATTATCCCGGGTATGACCTGCGGATGAACCTCATTTTTCTTCAGCAGGGAGTAAAACTCATTCATGGAAAGAACAATAATGAGTGCAAACAACGCAACGAAGGACCAAAAGCACCACCAGATGCACCCCAGCATCACGATCACGAAGACCGCACCCGTTACCGTTCTTATCCAAAAATTACTCAAGCTCGTTATGATCTAATATATATTTCGCCTGTATCACATCCTCCCGCTTCACATAAACCTCCACCTCCCCGAACGCTTTATACGATGAGTCCTGGTTATTGCGCAGCACGCACACGATCTCGTTATGCTCCAGCAAAGCCTTAACAAGCTCCGCTTGCGGAAGGAATGAAGAAGAGAAGACCATTTCCCAGTCGGAGTTCATATAACGCAAAGAAACAAAAAACAAAGAGAAGCCCGCGAACGAAAGTTCGTTTCATTTGTTGCGCACCCTGCAAAAATTTTTCTTTCCAACTTTTCCAAACCTGCCCGCGTCTTTTTCCCGAACAGCATCTCACCAGGATCGGCCTCATCAAAAATAAAAATCGAAGGCCATGAAAGATTATCATGATTACGTGATCCGCGATGGAAAATACATCGGGAAATTCGAAGAGATGTACAAAACGTTTGACGACCCCTGGATGCAATCGCAGCAGCCCAATAAATATTCGAGGTCGGCAGGGATTCATCACCTCAAGAACCACTACATCACATCGGTGCTCGAGTGCGGCTGCGGGCTCGGTTACTATGCCGAGTGGATCTACCGCGAAACAGGCATCATTCCCAAAAGCATCGACATCTCGCCCAGCGCCATCGAAAAAGCAAAAAAAATCTTTCCCCATCTCGATTTTGAACTGGCAGACGTCACCAAAGAACTATCGAGGTTCAGGGATAAGGAATGCATTTTCCTTACCTAGATCATCTGGTTCATGCTTCCGGGGCTCGATGAATTTTTCAGGATACTCAAAAAAGATTTTGCAGGAAAATTCCTGGCGGTGAACCAGGTGTTCTACAAAGGCACCCAGAAATACGGCACCGAATTTTTCACCAACCTCGAGGAATTCATCCATTACGTTCCCTTTCCACTGCTGGCCTGGTGTGAGGCTACCATGGTGCAGGACACGACCATAGAAACATCAACGCTGTTCAGGATAGAATAAAACTGCAATAGGAAAAGCAGGAAGAGATCAGGAAAGTACCTGCCCGTGATCATCCACCAAAAAAACGTAGATCTCCTTTGGGCCATGCGCGCCCTGCACGAGTGTTTTTTCGATGTCGGCTGTACGGCTGGGACCGGTCACGCAACTGATCAGTGAAGGCATCTGTCCATTGTATCGCTCCGTGATCTGTTTGAGCGCATCCTTATGCGTCATCACGAGCTGTGAAGTGTAAGCAAGTACAATTTGGTAATTCGGGTATACCGGCATTCTCCTGCCCGATGCCTGGCGTGAAGTGATGAACATGCTCCCGGTGCGGGCCACAAGATTTTCGCAGAGTGTGATGCCCACGTTCAATTCCGGCAATTCATTTTCATTATCGTTATATGACATTCCGGCATCACCCAAAATGCGTTTTATCTTTCCCTCCAGCGTAAAAGGTATTCCCCATTTATTTTCCTGGAGCAACAGCGCAAGGTTGGAAGCGAACTCGCGCTCGCTCTCGCAAAAAACAAACTTCCCGTTGAGCCTCGTGAACTTTTGCGCGAACAAAATTTCCATCGGTTCATCGGGAATATTATAGATATTGCTTTCGAGGTCCACGTCAGGGATGTCCTGCGTGCTTTTGTGAATAAGCGCCTTGCGGACCTTCTTTAAAACCTTCTCGCGGGAGGTGCTGTCTTCCATAAAGGTTATTCCTCTTTTTTATCTTTCAAAGGCCCGGGCACTTCAGTGTCCTGTGTGCTGCCGTTGGTATTATTTTCCGTTCCGTTCTGCGGGATCTTCTTCGTATCGATCACTTCCGCCTTTTCATACGGGCGCTTACCGAATATTTCTTCAAGGTCCTCTTTAAAGATCACTTCTTTCTCCAGCAGCTTTTGCGCAAGCAGCGAAAGTTTGTCTTTGTTCTTTAACAAAAGGTCCTTGGTATGGGCATACGCCTTATCAATGAGCTTTTTCACTTCCTCGTCAATAAGCTCGGATGTTTTTTCGCTGTAAGGCTTGTGCAATGAATATTCGCTCTGGCCGGATGAATCGTAATAACTGATATTCCCGATCTTCTCATTCAAACCATAAATGGTGATCATTGCGTAAGCCTGCTTGGTGATCTTCTCCAGGTCGCTCAGTGCACCGGTAGATATCTTTCCAAAAATAA
>DATDFI010000510.1:0-2989 GCA_036522695.1 Bacteroidia bacterium
CCGGTAGCATTGAGTGGCGGGCAGGTCTATACCAATGAAGGTTGCGCCACCGTTTCGGATGGGGCAGGAAATCTTTTATTTTACACGGATGGAGTGCGCGTGTGGAACAAAAATCATAGTCCCATGCCGAATGGAATCGGCTTGATGGGAGATTTCTCCTCCACGCAGTCGGCTGTTATCGTGCAGCAGCCCGCAAACCCTTCGCATTATTTTATTTTCACATCGCCATCACAGGTGGGAAACGCAGGATTGCGTTACAGCGAGGTGAACATGAACCTTAACGGTGGACTCGGTGATGTAACATCGAAGAATATTCCGCTGTATCCTAACACCTGCGAAAAAATTTGTGCGGTCCGTCATTGCAATAATAAAGACGTATGGGTGATCACGCATGAGTATAACTCCGATGCGTTCCGCACATTCCTGGTTACAGCAAGCGGGGTGAACGCCACACCGGTGATCAGCCATGCCGGGATGACGATCACAGGAAGTAACTCCAACAGTATAGGTTACCTTAAAGTTTCACCTGACGGAAGAAAGCTCGCATCGGCCGCTTACAACCCCATGAACCGCTTTGAACTTTTTGATTTCAATAAAACGAACGGGGTGGTCTCGAATGGCATCACACTGGGATTTTTCGGGAATGGTGCGTATGGTGTGGAGTTCTCGCCTGATGGAACAAAGCTTTACTGCTCCAGTTGGGATTCGGGAAACATCATCCAGTTCGACCTGTGTGCGGGAAGCAATTCAAGTATCGCAGCATCGGGAGTGAACATCGCCTTCTCCGCTTCTCACCTGGGTGGAATGCAGTTAGGGCCGGATAATAAAATCTATGTTTGCAGGAGCGTGGGCAACTGGCTTGGTGTGATCAATGTTCCCAATGCATCGGGCAGCGCATGCAACTACGTGGATAACGGAATTTACCTGAATGGGAATTTCAGCCGGCTGGGATTGCCCGATCGCGTTATTTACTATGCACTCACTCCCCCGCCTCCCCCGTTCATGGTTACCATCAGTTGTCTTACCGCCACATTTCTCGCACCGGTAATTCCATCGGGCAATTGCTCCAACGCGCCCAATGCAGTAGCGTCAGTGCTTTGGGATTTCGGGGATCCGCAATCGGGCACCAGTGATACCTCGAGCATCAGTAACCCTACCCACCTTTTTTCGCAGGAAGGAAGCTATACCGTTACGCTTATTTTAAATTATGATTGCGGGAGCGACACGATACGACAGGATATACACCTTTCTCTCCCGGAACTGATCATCGAAAGCCAGGATGCGCATTGCTGGAATGCGAACGGGGTGGCCATCGCGAATATCAGTGGAGGAACTCCGCCTTTTTCGTACAGCTGGATGCCTACCGGCCTCACCACGCAAAATGTGACGGGCCTTGCTCCCGGAAATTATTCCGTGGTGATCACCGACAACCAGGGATGTTCGCAAACTTCTTCGGTTGATATTCATTCCACTTTACCACCGGTGGCAGATGCTGGAAGTGATGTAACAGTGAATGTAGGTGAAGGAGTTGCACTTCATGCAAGTGGCGGAACCGCTTACCAATGGTTGAATGCAGCCGGCTTGAGTTGTTCCCATTGCGATGATCCCATTGTTTCACCACTGGAAAACACGACCTATTGCGTGATCGTGAGCGATAGCAGTGGCTGCCGTGATACCGATTGCGTAAATGTGAACGTGAGTTCGTTTTACATTCCTAACGCTTTCAGCCCCAACAACGATGATCTTAACGACCGCTTTCGTCCAAGTATTGCAGAGGTACATAATTATGAATTTTCCGTTTTCAACCGCTGGGGCGAAAAAATATTTGAGTCCACTGACCCCGATGAAGGCTGGGACGGAAATTACAAAGGAGAGAAGTGCGAGGAGGGCGTTTACGTTTACAGTGTCATGTTCGTTGATAACGTGCGCAAGGCAATGCATCAACTTACCGGGCACGTGACCTTGTTGCGCTGATCAGAAAAAAGAAATGAGTTCCCTCCTTAACCGGTCGAGGGGAGTTTGTTCGATGGGATGAAGCGTATCCTGCAAAACATGAAAGTGCGCGTTGGGAATGCGGCTGCTGGCTTCCATGGTCTCCTGCATACTCACCATTTTGTCGCGGTCACCAACACTAACGATCACGGTATGCTTTATCCCGGAAAGTTCGGTCGGAGTTAATGGAGGCCGATCGCCCATTTCGATCATCATCTCGGCAGTTTTCTTCAGCACTTCTTTCCAATCCTGCGGGGCGTGACGGTCACGAAGAGTTTTGGCAAAACCCGGCAGCTTCTCTTCAATCTTGACCGGGTCCAGCATTTTACTTTCCTTTTCAGAAGCGGCCGGTGTCCAATCGAATTTGGTTGCTAGTGTGAAGATCCGTTCCACCTTACCGGGGTAATGACGAGCGAGGTACAATGCCACATAACCACCCATGCTGTACCCAAAGATATTGACGCGTTGCAGGCCTTTCGATCCAAGGTAAACCAGTACGTCTTTCGCAAAACGATCGATGCTGAACTTTCCAGGCAAAGGTTCTCCGCCATGCCCCGAAAAATTCATTGCGTGAACATCGTACTTCTCTTTCAGCAGTGAAGCAAGTGGCTCCAACTGTGCTTTCGCTCCAATGGCACCGTGAAGCAACAATAACGAGGACCTGCTCATAATTTTTTAAGAAAGTGAAATCCACGGATGATGAACCCTTCCCGGAAATAAAATTTATGTCCGGCAAAGTTTTCGGAGTAGGCGTCCAGCATCATCATCCTGCATGTGTTCTTACGCGCTTCTATCTCCAGCCAATCCAATAAAAGCTTCCCGATACCTTTGGAACGATATTCCTTATCGATCACCACGTTATCCGGCTCGAGGTATTTGCCGCAATACAATTTTGTGCCGATCCAGAATCCTGAAAGGCCTACGCACCTTTCTCCATCAAACACCGCCACCATACGATACCCCAGCTTCAGCATTTCGTTCAACATACGGGAATAGT
>DATDFI010000511.1:0-5077 GCA_036522695.1 Bacteroidia bacterium
GGAGCGGATGGGGTGGCCCGCCCAATGGACTCGGAGGTTTATATAAAACCACTAATCGCGGGGCGACATGGACCAAGCTCACCGGTTCGACATTGGATCGCGTTACGTCCTGCACTTTCAATCCCAACAACGCCAATCAAATTTTCATCACCACCGAAACCCAGGGCTTGTGGATGTCGAATAACATCAATGCCCCCACTCCCACCTTTTCATTGGTGAATAATTATTCTTTCCGTCATCCTGAGCGCGTGTTCTTCAACCCTTTCAACCCCGGTCAAATTTGGGTGGGAAGTTTTGGAAATGGAATGGCGGTGGGTACGATGAGCAACACCGGGGAGCCTGAGTTCTCAAGTGAAAACAGCTTATCCATTTATCCGAACCCAACCTACTCCAATGTCACGCTGAGCATTTCGGCAAGCTCAATGCATGCTCCGCTCGAAGCGTGCAATGGTTGTAAAATTTACAATTTGTATGGCGCGGAGGTAAAGACCCTTCAGCTTCAAAAGGGAGAAAATAATATTGATGTGAGTGAGCTGCCAGCGGGCGTATACTTTGTGCGGGCGGGGAATGTGACGAGGAAATTGATCATTGAAAAATAAGGAAATGAAAAAACTTCTCCCGCTTTTGCTTCTTCTTGGTCAAGCCTGCATCGCGCAGGTCCCCGCCTTCCCGGGCGCATATGGCTGGGGCGCTGCTTCCATTGGAGGAAGAGGCGGTATCGTGATCGAGGTCACTAACCTGAATGATTCCGGGCCGGGAAGTTTTCGTGATGCGGTGAGTACTTCAGGTGCACGCACCATCGTTTTTCGCGTGGGTGGGATCATCGATCTTTTATCAGAAATACAATTGACAAACCCTTATGTTTACATCGCGGCACAAACCGCTCCCGGTGACGGCATAGTGCTCCGGAATTTCCCTTTGGCCATTTTCTCTCATGATGTGATCGTGCGCGGACTGCGCATACGCATTGGCGAGTCGTTTCCAAATTCTAATCCGGACAACCGTGATTGCATCACCATTGAAGGCGGAGCATATAATGTGATCATCGATCATTGCTCATTCAGCTGGGGATTGGACGAGAACACAAGCATTCTCGACAGCGGCACAAATTCCGTTACCTACCAATGGTGCATCATGGCCGAGGGACTTTACAAAAGCATTCACCCTAAAGGCGCGCACAGCATGGGATTGCTCATCGGTTATGATGCGAGTAAAACCAGCACGCACCATAATCTTTTTGCGCATAATGCCGATCGCAATGCCCTCATCGCTCGAAAGACCGACCATGAATTCGTGAATAACGTGGTGTACGATTGGCTTTTCCCGAATAACCTGCTCGAGCAGGGCCAGCAATTGAAAGTTGATATTTACGGGAATTATTACAAGCCCCTCAGCTATTCCCCTTATCCCGAGATCCCTTTTGCTCTGGATTTTGATTCCAGTACTACGTTCGGCTCCCGCTTGTTCATTCAAAATAATTTTTTGAGCCCTAACGAATATTTCCTAACGCCTTCGCAGATCAGTTCCTTCGGGGGAGATTCCATTATCTTTTCAAACACATCTTTATTGAGTGTTCCCTCCACTATCCCCTATCAATCTCCCATTGCTGCTTACGATACCGTACTGGCGTGGGCGGGCGCTATTCACCCGCAGCGCGACACGGTGGATAAACGCATCATCAAAAGTGTGATGGACAGTACGGGAGGCATTATCGATTGCGTAAATCCCTTTCCTGTGCTGATCGATTCAGGCAATGTAATTTCTGCAACCGACAGCTCTCTCACCTTCAGTGAGCTTACGCATCCCATAAAATTCAGCCCGGACACGCGGCAGATCGTGATCACGGGAGGAACAGGTGTCGGGCAGGTACGTAATGGCGTTTACAGCAATGTGATCGACATCAACAACCAGGTCATTGAAGGTTTTATTGATGTGAACTGGACCACGCGTCCCGATTCAACTTCTACCTATAAATTCTATACCACCTGTACGAACAACCTGGGAGGCTGGCCGGTTTATAACAATGGCACCCCGCCCACTGATTCAGATAACGATGGCATTCCCGACAGCTGGGAACTTTCGCACGGCATGAATCCTAACAATTATGCCGATCATAATAACAGTACACTTTGCACCGGTTACACCGACCTGGAAGTTTACCTCAATGAATTTTATACGCCTTGCGTGATGACTACAACCGCAGATCCCACCGCCTTATCAGGGAAGATCAGCATTTACCCGAATCCCGGAAGCGGAACTTTCACTGTTGATGGGGTCACAGTTGAACAGGATGCAGTGATAGAAGATCTCTTGGGAAATAAAATGGGTTCAGCTCATCTCGCACCAGGAAAGAACAAAATGAACTTTGAAGGATTGGCAAACGGAATTTATTTTTTAAGGACCGGGCACGCGGGCGTGAAAATAATCATTGAGAAGTAGAGGTTCACTTCAGCACAATATCGTCCACCATCTTCTCGCCTGCGCTCTCATTTAAAAGGGCCACAAGCTTTTCTTTACCGTACAGCAGTTCCTGGCGGAGTGCGGCTGAGTCGAGCGTGATGTAAAGTACTTTCTTATGAATGCGGATGTCCGTAGTGTGATTGGCAATGAGCGGCCCGACCAATTTCTCCCAGGAATTTTTCAGGCGCGCTTCATTAAGACCCTCTTTCAGTTTATAGGTCTTCAGCAGCGCGTCTATCGCTTCTTTTATGCTTTTTTGATTATGATCTTTCATTTACCAATTACGAATCGACAAGACTTACTGCTGATCATACAAGCCAAACTTTGCGGGCGATCAAAAGCAAATTTAGCGCAGAAAAATTCCGAAAAGAAAATAATTTATCACCATTCCGAAAAAGGCCTGGCGGCAAGGCTTGCGTTGGAATAGCGCTTATCGGTGGTCACTTCTTTATCGATCCATTCCGGTCTTTCAAATTTTTCCTCCTCCGAATCCAGCTCCACCTCTGCCACCAGCAATCCCGCATTCTTCCCGCTGAACTCATCCACTTCCCACAAATGCTTGCCATGCTGCACATAATGCCTCACCTTCTCCACTAACTTACCTCCAAACAATTTCAAAAGCTCTTCTGCATCGTTCACAGGCACCTCGTATTCGAACTCGGGTCGCGACAAGCCTTTTGTTCTGCCCTTGATCGTAACGAATCCTTGATCGCCCGCCACACGCACCCGCAATGTTTTGTCCCCATCGCTCAGCAAATAGCCCTGCTTCATGCTAACGCTTTTGTGCGGTTTAACGCCCGCCCACTTTTCCCGGTCCACCAGGAATTTGCGCTCGATCTCGAATGGCATATGAAGGATTACCGGGAAGGTTTTTTATACATCGCGCTGCGCATCAATCCCCATTTATTAAAGCGGTGCTTGAGTGATACGCCCAGGCAGCCCATTCCATACTTCATGCTGCGCCTGAAATTGATGGATGATGCCTCGGGAAAATATTTTGTAGGGCAGGTCACCTCTGCAATATCATACCCGGCATAAATGATCTGGGAAAGCATCTGGTTATCGAAAACAAAATCATCCGAATTCGCATCGAGGTTAATGTTCTCGAGCACTTTTTTTGAAAAAGCACGGTACCCGGTGTGGTACTCGGATAACTTTTGGTTCACAAGAATATTTTGCGTGAGCGTAAGAAAGCGGTTGAAAATATATTTGTACATGGGCATGCCGCCTTTAAGCGCTCCTTTTCCAAGTATACGCGAGCCCAGCACCACTTCATAAAGATCGTTCGCAATGAGCCATGACATGCTCTGGATAAGTTTGGGCGTGTACTGGTAATCGGGATGCAGCATGATCACAATATCGGCCCCCAGCTCCAGCGCTTTTTTGTAGCAGGTCTTTTGATTGCCACCGTAACCCTTATTTTTTTCATGACGGATCACGTGCCGTATACCGATCTGCTTCGCCACATCCACAGTATTGTCCTTACTCTGGTCATCCACCAGCACCACCTCGTCCACAATATCAAAAGGGATCTCCTTGTATGTTTGGGGAAGAGTTACCGCAGCATTATAGGCCGGCAGCACCACCACTAATTTTTTACCATTGATCATGAAGGCACAAAAATAAAAATAAACGGGAGAAATGGGCGTTTGTAGTTGGGCTCAGCCCGAAAAACCCGGCATACTGAATAAATGCATGCAACCCGGGAGTAATTTTGGTCATTAAATAGAAATAAGGGTAGTCATTGAGTAAGCGTGCCAAAGGATTAAAACGGACAATGACAACCTGATCACGCACGAAGCGCTTAATGAACACTTAATGACGCGAGCAAAGCGAGCTAAAACCTTATCTTTACCTTCTCTATGCGCACCCTGCACCGGTACATCATTTTTTCTTACCTGGGACCTTTCGTCCTTACGCTTTTTATTGCGCTTTTTGTGCTGGTGATGCAATTCCTCTGGTTGTATATTGATGACCTGGTAGGAAAAGGGCTGGAATTGCGCGTACTTGGGCAGATCTTTTATTACGTGATCCTCACGCTTGTGCCCATGGCGCTTCCGCTTGCGATCCTTCTCTCGTCCATCATGACATTCGGGAGTTTGGGAGAGCATTACGAACTGGCGGCATTGAAATCCTCGGGGCTCTCCCTTCAAAAGATCATGCAGCCGCTTATCATCTTCATCGTGTTCCTGAGCGTGGGCGCCTTCTTTTTTTCGAATAATGTTTTACCCTATGCCACGCTTAAATGGCGCACGCTCATTTTTGATGTGGAAAAACAAAAGCCTGCGATCACCATACAGGAAGGTGCGTTTTACAACGGCATCAATAAGTACGTGATACGGGTGGAGAAGAAAGATCCCGATGGAAAGACATTGCACGGCATCATGATCTACGATCACAGCGAGGGCATGGGCAACTCGACAGTAGTGGTTGCCGAAAAAGGGAAAATGGAGATTTCGGAGGACGGAAAATATTTCATTATCTCGCTCGAAAATGGTCACAGCTATAAGGAAATGGCGAAGGACCAGCCCCGCACCTTCCCGCTCGTGCGCACCTACTTCCGCGAAAAGGTGATGAAGATCAATCTCTCGGGCTTCGACCTTAATCATACCGATGA
>DATDFI010000512.1:0-12638 GCA_036522695.1 Bacteroidia bacterium
GCACTGGCATGGAAAGTTCCCATGGAGCAATCGCACCCTGGAGGAAGTAGAAGAGGATGTACTTGCTGAAGTGAGCGCGCTGATCCGTGCGAAGGGAACACCCATGCGGGGAGCGGCAGAACTTATCGCCCTTTTAAAGAATGAAGGCCTTAAACTGGCGGTGGCTTCCTCTTCTTACCTGCAACTCATCGAAACCGTACTCGAGCGATTCAACATCCGGCATTTTTTTGATGCCGTACACAGCGCTCAATTCGAAAGGAAAGGTAAGCCGCATCCGGATATCTATTTGAGCACCGCTAAAACGCTCAAAGTTCTACCCGCTGAGTGTTTAGCGTTTGAGGACAGTTATAATGGTGTATTGTCCGCAAAAGCGGCAGGCATGTTCACCATCGCAGTGCCCGACCCTGCTTTTTTTGAAGAGCCAGGCTTCAACAAGGCCGACCTTAAAATAAGATCGCTCGCGGATTTTGATAAGAAAATACTCGGGGAAACCTGATCACTCCCTTGTCCACACCCTGATGTAATCCACTTCAAAAGTTGCGGGATAGCTCCCGCGCGTGAGGGGCTGTTTTGCATTTCCATAATTCGTCACCGCGCAGGAAACGATGATGTTCACTTTTGTTCCCTTGATGGGCATTACTTTAAATAACCTGTACTTCTTCCCCGGTTTTATATTTCGCTCGTCCACCGGGCTGTTCAAATGCATTCGCTTTAATCCGTAAGTTACCTTTTTCACTTGCCCGTCCACGCGCCATGTCACCTGGTATTCATCCCATTCCACCGAGTAGATGTGAAAATCTTTACTGTAGTCGATCGTATCGAGCACAGCTGTTCCATGGCTGCACCATGTTCCCGGATCATTACAATCCGCATAACGGTGATAGGTCATTTGCAGCCGCCTGCTGCACTCTTCGGAGTTATCCGAAAATTTACCATTCACAAATTCAAATACGTCAAACTCCTGGGCACAGCCACCGAATAACCAGAAGGCCGGCCACACACCATCCACCTTCGGGATCTTACATCGTATCTCGAATTTGCCCGGCCCAAAACTTTGTTTCGAATACAAGCATCCCGATGTATAATGGAAGAGACGCGTGGAAGGAAGTCCATCGGGTTGCAGGGCGCTGTCGGGTTTATCGTATGAAGAATGGGAAATGACCTCCTCGTTTTTTGTTACCAGCTTAAGCGTTCCTTTATCGACCACCAGGTTGCCGGGAAGATAACACTCAACGCTCCCGTTCATTGAACTATCGTGCCGGGTTGCGTCACCAAAAAAAAGCACCGTTCCCCACGGAGGAGAAGCCAGCCATTTAGCGTCATCGGGGCGTTCTCCGTTAAATTCATCCTCGAAGATCAGTTTCCACCCGGTTGTATCGGAAGCCGGCTTATGAACGGGCCTCACGATAAAATATGTCCTGGGAAAAGTTATTCCATCGAACAGCTTCACCTGTGATGCCGATGAGAATACAAAGCCAAAAAATAAAAAAGAAAAACCTATGGTCGCCTTCATCCTTTATTTCATCCATTACGAGCTGAAACACGCGGCCCCAGCTCCACCACTTCCATTCCCTTTATTTCACTTCCCTCAATGGTAAATCTTACCATGGTCCTGACCTTATGGAACCCGCTCACACCGGCCGCACCGGGATTCACATGAAGCAACGAATGCTTTTTATCGTACATCACTTTTAAAATATGCGAATGCCCGCAAATAAAAAGTTGCGGGGGCGAAGCACCTAGCCTCTCTCGAACATCAGGAGCATAATGACCCGGGTACCCTCCAATGTGCGTGATCCACACATCCACCTGCTCACAAAAAAAGCGTTGGTCCTTCGGCCAGGTCTTTCTTATTTCCTGCCCGTCAATATTGCCGTAAACGGCCTTCACGGGTTTATATTTCTGCAGCTCACCTGTAACACTCAGCGAACCTATATCGCCTGCGTGCCATACTTCATCGCAGCCCTCCATATACTTCACAATATTCTGATCGAAAAAACCATGGGTGTCGGAAATGAGTGCGATGCGTTTCATAAAAAAAATGTCCTCCCTATTAGGAGAGGACAATTTAAATATTATTCTGTTGTGGCCCTTACTTGATCATGGAAACGTGACCTACAAATACGTGCTTGTCGCCCTTGAAATCCTTCAGTTCTATCCTCCACACATATACATCTTCCTGCACCAGGGTTGAATTTCCATTCACCGTTCCATCCCAGCCTTTGGTGAGTTTCTCGGTATAGAAAATATTATTACCCCAACGATCGTAGATCCACATCTTGAAATTATTAGGATCGATGCCGGTGCCCTGTGGGAAGAATGTCTCGTTATTGCCATCACCATTAGGCGTAAAGGCATTGGGGACAAAGATCACGAAGTCGGGATCGATATGCAGGCAATACTGGATACTGTCCGTACAACCGTTATTGTTCATCACGTTTAGTGTTACACAGTACGTCCCGGTATCGCCATAAGTATGACAGGGATTCTGCACGCTATCGGTGTTCGAAAGCGAGGTAGGATCACCGAAATTCCAGCTCCAGGTCATGATGTTGTTCATGGATGAATCGGTGAAGCAAATCCTGGGATCAAGGATATTTGCATCCGATGGTCCGTAGGAGAAGTTCGCAACCGGCAGCGCGAAAGCATTGACCACGTAAGGTAAGTTGAGCGATGCCGTGCAACCATTATTAGAAGTTGCCACGAGCGTGATGCTGTAGGTGCCGGGAATCGTATAACAGATGTTCTGCGGGTTTTGCTGCGTACTGGAAGCCGGGTTGGCACCGGTCATGGTCCAGCTCCAGTTAGTGATAGTCCCGCTATTGATGGTAGAAAGATCCTGCAAGTTGATACACAAAGGCACACAACCCTGGTTGGTATCTGCCGTAACGGCAACCACGGGAAGTGCATAAACAACAACAGTGATCGTAGCCTGCACCGAAGGCGTTCCGCAGTTATCTGTAACAAATACAGTGTACGTTGTAGTTGCCGAAGGCGATGCCACCGGGCTTTGACAGAGCTGGCAGCTCAAACCTGTTGCAGGCGCCCAGGAATAACCATAACCACTGCCGCTTCCACCCGAAGCTGTTGCCGTGATGGTTGTACTTGCTCCCGGACAAATTCCCGAACCGTTTCCAACCGCCACACTCAATGCAGGATTGACCGTGATCGTTACCGTTTGAGGTTGCGATGCACACCCGTTCGCATCAGAAGCTACCACCGTATATGTAGTGGTCACCACCGGGCAAACATTCGCGTTATTTACGTTCCACGAATAAGTGTAACCAGGAGTTCCACCCGCACCGGTCGCAGTGAGCGTTACGCATTGACCAATGCAAATGGTTTGTGCAGCCATTGGTGTTACCGTAACCTGTGTAGGTTGCGTCACAACGGCTACTGCAGTATCGGTACACCCGTTAGCATCGGTTACCAAACAAGTATACGTGCCTTGAGTAAGACCTGTTGCTGTTGCTGTAGTTTGAGAAGGGAATGTACTCCAGTTATAAGTATAAGGACCGTTGCCCCCAACCTGGCAGCAGGTCAACGATCCATCGTTACCGCCAAAACATGTGGGAGGAACATTGGTACAAATACTCGCTACCACACCGGCAGCATTCGGCACAAACACGCAGATGGTATCTAAACACTGGTTGCCATCTTTTACATAGCAACAATAGTTACCGGTAGGAATATTGCTTGCCGTTGCAGTGGATTGCGAAGGTGTGCAGGTCCACGAGTACGTGTAGTTATTTCCTGTTCCACCTGTTGCAGTAACAGTTGCCGATCCATCGGACTGGTTACAGTGTGCAGTGGTTACGGCTGATGTCAGAACAAGGGGAGGAGCTGCATTCACCGTTGTATTTGCAGTTGCCGTACATCCAACCTGGTCGGTTACCGTTACCGTATACGTTCCAGGACAAACAGGACTGATGGATGCTGCCGTTCCTCCATTCGACCAAACGAAAGAAGGATTCCCCATTCCCCCGTTCGGGATCACTACCGCTTGCCCGTCACACGCACCCGCACAATTCTCAGGGAAACCTGCGATAGCCAACGTGAGTGCGGGATCAACGGTGATCGTAACCGTTGTACTTCCCGTACATCCTTGCGCGGTGGTCACCGTTACAGAATAAGTTGTTGTTGTTGTAGGTGATGCGGTCGGATTCTGGCAGGTAGTACAACTCAAACCTGTAGATGGCGACCATGCGTAGCTTGCTCCTGCGGTACAGGTCAGCGGCAAACTCGAGTTCATGCATATCGTGTCGCTCGGGGTAGCGGTCACCACAAAATTATTCATAACGGTAACGGTAACGGTTGCTGTACTTGTGCAACCGTTCACGCTTGTTCCGGTAACGGTATAAGTTATGGTTGTTGACGGTGTGCAGGTCACGCTCGCTCCTGTAGTTGCACTCAGGAAAGTAGCCGGGGCCCAGACGTAAGTGCTGGCTCCGCCCGCATTCAGCACAACGGGAATATTGGGGCAAACCGTTGGAGCATTGGGATTGATCGTAATTGTTGGCAATGGATAAACTGTAACGGTAACTGTAGCTGTGCTTGTACATCCTGCCGCACTGGTTCCTGTAACCGTATAAGTTGTGGTGACGGTCGGGCTTGCGTTAACCGTTGCACCCGTGGTTGCACTTAAGCTGGTTGCGGGCGACCACGAATAAGTACTTGCACCGCTCGCAGTGAGGTTGGTATTACCTCCTATGCAATAAGACGGAGCCGCAGGATTAACTGTAACAGTAGGTAAAGGATTCACGGTGACCGTAACCGTTGCAGTGCCGGTACAACCCATACCGCTCGTACCGGTCACTGTGTAGGTTGTAGTTACTGTTGGATTAGCAGTAACGGTGGCGCTGGTAGTTGAACTTAAATTTGTAGCGGGTGCCCATGAATAAGTTGTTCCTCCATTTGCCGTAAGCGTTGTGCTGCTACCTATACAGATGGAAGGAGCAGATGGATTCACTGTTACCGTGATGGAAGAATTCACGGTTACTGTCACTGTAGCAGTTGCGGTGCACCCTGCCGCTGAAGTTCCGGTAACCGTATAGGTGGTGGTAACCGTTGGAGATGCATTCACCGTTGCACCCGTGGTTGCGCTCAGGCCCGTTGCAGGTGACCAGGAATAAGTGTTTGCACCGCTCGCTGTAAGATTCACGTTGCCTCCTGTGCAATATGAAGGATTGGGAGGATTCACGGTCACGGTCGGCAAAGGATTTACTGTCACTGTAACCGTTGCCGTATTTGTACATCCCGCTGCCGTAGTTCCCGTCACCGTATATGTTGTTGTCACTGTTGGATTCGCAGTAACGGTTGCTCCTGTAGTTGAACTAAGATTGGTTGCCGGTGCCCATGAATACGTACTTGCTCCACTCGCGGTAAGCGTGGTGCTGCTTCCCGAGCAGATGGAAGGGGCATTCGGGTTAATGGTAATTGTTGGCAAAGGATTTACTGTAACAGTTACTGTTGCAGTACCCGTACATCCCGATGATGTGGTTCCCGTGACGGTATATGTTGTGGTCACTGTGGGATTTGCAGTAACGGTTGCTCCTGTTGTTGAACTCAGGTTGGTTGCCGGTGACCATGAATAGGTATTCGCCCCGTTTGCCGTGAGCGAGGTGCTGTTCCCAATACAAATGTTTGGTGCCGATGGCGTGACGGTAATGGTGGCATTCCCATTCACGGTGACACAGACGACATTGGAAGTTACGCTGCCGCAACTATTCGTGACGACCGCATGGAAACAGGTATTTGAATTGACAGGTCCAAACACATATGAAGAAGTCGTTGCTCCCACAATATTCGTCCACGGCCCAGTGCTCGTTGGCCCGGATTGCCACTGAATATTCCCGGAGAAACCGGTTAATGTAAGTGTAACGTTTTGTCCCGGGCACACCGATGTTGGGTTAACGCTGGCCGTTCCTGCGATAGGTGGCGGTGAAACCGTGACCGTAACCGTAGCAGGTGGAATGGGAACACAACCGCCAACAAAGTAAACCGTGTAAGTAGTGGTGGTGGTAGGCGAAGCAACCGGGTTTTGAATGGCTGCATTATTGAGCGATCCGGCAGGGACCCAGCTGTAACCAACAGGACAGGATGAAACAGTGCAGGTCGGGTTTACGTTATAACCGCAGTTGAGCTGCGAAGTTTGAGGAGGACAAATGGTGGTAGGGTTCGCTGTCGCAAATGATGTTACGGTAGGAGGAGAACCCGGGACAGTAAATGTAAATGTGGCCGACCAGGGCCCAACGGGTGGAACAGCGGTGGCATGATGCTCACGCATCTGTACTTTATAAACTATGCCTGGACATAAGCCGGCAAAAGGAATGAAAACAGTGGGATATGCCTGCACCACGCAATTGGGCTTGGCCATTTGAGTGGAGCCGTAACAACCGGTCCCTGATGATACAAAAGGGCCGTAGGCATTTGTACTCGTACAGGGATTTTGCCAGGGACAACCATTACATTGCACTTCAACATCCAACCAGTAGTTACCGCAACCGCAGGTAGGTGAATCGGAACTGGCGTTACAGTTAATTCCATTCGGAAGAACAGTGATGCTTACGTTCACCAGGGCAATGGCATGGCAGGCTTTTGCCTCTTTATTGAAGTGGATGAAAAAGAAAAAGCTTAGGAATAAGAGAGCGGAGATTTTATTCTTCATAAAAGATTGCAAGGCTAATGATTGATTTTCGCTGATTTACAGAATTAAAGACAAAATTTAGCTCCGAAAGTTGCATATAATCACAGCATGGTTGGAAAGAATTGCTTGGTTGTGAGTCTAAATCCGACAAAGAATGACAATAGCCCGATGAAACATAATTGGCGCCCGATAAATTTCCAAAATGTGAATAACTTTTTCACCCCCGCATTCCTTTGTCGGGAGTTTGCTCAGACTGGAATTTTAGTCGATTTTTGGGTTTCGGATAGGAAGGAGCGGGCTCTCTAAAAAATTACACCCATGAAAAAACTTTTCCTGTCGGCATTGACCTGGAGCCTTGTCCATCAACTGCTGGCATCACCGGTCAACACTTCCGCCCTGCTCCACATCGACCAGTTCGGTTATCGGCCCAATGACCAGAAGATAGCGGTTATCTCCTGTCCACAGGTCGGGTACAACGCACCGAGTAATTTTTCTCCCGGGAGCATTTACGAAGTGCGTGACTGGAATACCGATGCATTGGTCTTCAGCGGGAACATCAGCGCCTGGAATAACGGCACAACACAAACGCAAAGCGGGGACAAGGCCTGGTGGTTCGATTTTTCTTCCTTCACCACTCCCGGTTCGTATTATATTTTCGACCCGGTGAACAATGCGGGCTCTTATCGTTTCGAGATCGACAATTGCGTTTACAAAGATGCGCTGGAGCAAACCCTGCACATGTTCTATTACCAGCGCTGCGGAATGGCCAAATCAACTCCTTACGCGCAAAGCGGGTGGACCGATGCCATTTGCCATGCAGGAACCCAGCAGGATCTCGATTGCAGGCTATACAACAACACAAATGTTTCCACTTCAAAAGACCTTTCCGGTGGGTGGCACGATGCAGGTGATTATAATAAATATGTGAATTTCACCTTCACTACGCTTACTGACCTTTTAATGGCTTATCGTGAGAACCCGAATGTATTTACCGATAACACCGGCATCCCCGAATCGGGGAACGGAACACCCGATATACTTGATGAAGCAAAATATGAGCTCAACTGGCTATTAAAAATGCAGAACAGTAATGGCTCGGTGCTGAGTATCGTTGGTGTTACCAACAACGGTGCGGGCAGCCCTCCTTCCACTGATAATAATGCAAGGCGATACGGTCCTGCTACCACCTCAGCCAGCTTTTGCGCTTCCGCTTTGTTTGCGCTGGGCGCCATACAATTTAACAGTGTGGGGCAAAGCGCGTACGCGGCCACTTTGCAAACCGCTGCCATCAATGCCTACACCTGGGCTACGGCCAACCCGAATGTTACATTTTACAACAGCGGGGTGATCGGTGCGGGGGAACAGGAAGTGGGAGCTTATGATTGTTTCTCGAGGCAATTTGCTGCAGCCGTTTATCTTTTTGCGCTCACCGGGAATTCTGCTTACAAAACTTACGCAGATGCAAATTATACCAACGTGCATTTGATCCAATGGTCGTATGCCTATCCCTTTGAACAGGCGCAGCAGGATGCTCTTTTATATTA
This sequence comes from Bacteroidia bacterium, assembly GCA_036522695.1. Classification (GTDB taxonomy): domain Bacteria; phylum Bacteroidota; class Bacteroidia; order JADZBD01; family JADZBD01; genus DATDFI01. Next base: position 8,191 of record DATDFI010000512.1, read on the forward strand.
TGCTTCATTGAACAATGCAACCGCATCGGTGGCCAACGTGATCAAAAACACATATTCCAATTCCATGAGCAGCGGCAACGCAGATAACCTCCCGGGTTTTCTAAATCAAACGGATGCTTACCGCGCCTGGCTTGCTGATAATAATTACACCTGGAACAGCAATCAAACCAAAAGCTCGCAGGGAAATATGTTCCTGGCCATGAACGTATACAACCTCAATTCGGTGAATGCAATGAATTACGCAAATGCTGCATCCGGTTTTGTGCATTATTTCCACGGGGTGAATCCCAACAACAAAACGTACCTGTCCAACATGGGAAATTACGGGGCCGAGAATTCCGTTCCCACTTTTTATCACAGCTGGTTCGAGGATGGAAGTACGCTTTGGGATGAGGTGGGAATTTCCACTTATGGTCCTGCACCCGGGTATATCCCGGGCGGCCCCAATCCCACTTACGATTGGGACGGTTGCTGTCCATCCGGCTGCGGCAGTCCCCAGAACAATGCGCTCTGTTATTCCATCAGCATTTCTCCGCCTAAAAATCAGCCCATACAAAAATCTTACAAGGATTTTAATAATGGCTGGCCCATTGACTCATGGTCGGTGACCGAGGCGGGCATTTACACCAATGCCGCATATGTGCGCATGCTCAGTAAATTCTGCAGCACCAATTGCAGTTTGACCTCCGGTGAAAATTTTTCAGCAAATGAAAGCGTAAGCGTTTACCCCGTTCCAGCACTCCATTCACTCAACATTTCTTTTGCGGGAATGAAAGGTGAAATTTTTGCGCTGCAACTGCTCGATGTGAGCGGAAAAGTGGTGATGTCCGAAAATTTTTCCATCAGTAGCGATAACAGAATACATGTTATAGATATGAGTGGATTAATGCCCGGCACTTATTTCGTTCGCATCAGCTCCGAAAAGGATATCCTTGTAAAAAAGATCACACATTTATAACTACCCATTTATGCGAAAGCTCCTCACGGCAGTACTATTTTCCATTTCATTCATCCCTGCATTTTCACAAAGTTCCTCCATCGACTCCTTAAGAAATGCATTGGCGCATGCCACGGCAGACACGGTGAAGGTCAGCATCCTGAATAAGCTTTCGGAGGCAACCATGAACATGGACGCGGAAAAGGCGCTGAGCTTTTCGAACGAGGCAGTGAACATCATTGCGATGAGCGTCATCAATACGGGCTCAGGCATTCCCGAAAACCTGCAGGCCGAAACGTATTACCAGCAGTCCCGCGTCTTACAGTTCACCGGCAGGTTCGATAATGCTGTTTCTTCGTCTAAAATGGCTTTGAAATTGGCGCATGACAAACAGCTTCAATACAAGTCGGCAAATATTACCGGGAACTGCTATTTTGAGATGGGCAGTTATCCCCAGGCCCTGGAATACTATTACAAAAGCCTGCAACTGGCCGAGCAATTTGCCGACAAGAACAAAACAGGTATTTCCATGAACAATATTGGTCTTGTTTATTTTTCACAGGGCAATTATCAAAAGGCTGTTGAATGTTACCAGAAAAGCAGGCAGCTATTTGCAGAGGCGGGAAATACAGCCCAATCGGGAGGCGCCTGGAACAACCTGGGGCAGGTCTTTTCAGAATGGAACAAGAACGATTCGGCCCTAAAATGTTTTTCTGAAGCGGAGAAAATATTTCGCAATTCCAATGACAACATGAGGCTTGCCAATACGCTGGAAATGCTTGGCAATGCCGAAATGAATTCGAACTCCGGAAAAGCTTTCGACCATCTGAGTGAAGCTTTGAAAATAATGGGAGAAGTGAACGACAAGAACGGGATATGCTCGGTTCACACCGAACTTGGCAAGCTTTTTCTCTATAAATACAAAACCTGGAAAGGTGCAGATGATCTTAAAAAAGCCGAGGACCACCTCAAGCAGGCCGAGACCATCGCCAACCAAATAAATACGATCTATGATCTGAAAGAGATCTACGAAAGTTTTTCGGAACTGTATGTATTGAAGAATGATTATAAATCGGCATACAATTACCTGAAGCGATATCAAACGGTGAATGATTCGCTCACCAACGAAACCATGACCCAAAAGATCGTACAGATGGAAACCCAATACGAGATCGATAAAAAACAGCACGAGATGGAATTGCTCCAGATGAAAACGCAACTGAACGAACTCCAGCTTGAAAAAACGCGTTTACAGAAACAAGTGGATGCGAATAAGAATAATGGTTTTAATACCGGGCACTGAGCCCTTAAAAAAACATCGTTTTATTTTTCTTCGTCTTTACCGAATATTATATTTGCTTGAACACAAAACACCCCATATGAAAAATATCCTTTACTCACTCCTTATCCTCCTGTGCGTTCCTTTTGCGTCTCCCGCGCAGGGAATAAAAAAAAGAGACCTCGTCCAACTCAGTGAAAAAAATTCCGTGCAGGCTTCCTACTTCATCGAACACGTGGCCACTCAACCGGTGTACTGCGTGAACTTCAGCAATACCGGAAATACCCCGGTAACTTTTAGCTGGCGATTGAAAAACAAAGACGGAAAATACCTGAATGAAAAGACGAGCATTACACTTCGTCCCGGTGAATCGGTGAACGGTTTTGATGACCCGCAGCTGAACAGAAGCATGACCTTCGTGCTTCCCGAATCACAACTGGTTTCCGACCTCAGTATTGAACTCACCTTTTAAACTACATGACGATGAAAAGAATATACACCTATATAACGGCTCTTTTTGCTGCCGCTGCCATCCAGGCAACCGCGCAAACCACTGTGAATTTTAACTACACAGGATCTGTGCAAACGTTTACCGTTCCTGCCTGCGTTACATCTGTTACCATTGATGCGCGTGGTGCAAGCGGGGCTGCGAACGGACCAACTGCCGGTGGCATGGGCGGCCGTGTGCAAGGAACCCTCTCGGTCAATCCCGGGGATGTTATTTATATCTACGTTGGACAAACAGGCATCAATTCCCTTAATGCACCAACAGGAGTTTACAACGGTGGCGGTGGAGTTTATTCGTATGCCAGTTGCGGCACAGCAGGCACCGGTGGCGGGGCTTCCGACATTCGGTTGAACGGAACAGCTTACACCAATGTGGTGCTGGTTGCAGGCGGTGGCGGTGGCGCAGGCGGATATGTAGCGGGTAACCAAACTTATGCCGGTGGAAACGGTGGAGGTTTGATCGGGGTGGATGGAGTTCCGTGGCCGGGCTGGCCCAACTCGGGTGGCAAAGGCGGAACACAAGCGGCCGGTGGTGCGGCCGGCACTGCGTGCTGCAGTTGTCCAACTTACACTACTTCGGGTGCTCAAGGTCAAGGCGGCAATGGCTCCGGGGATTGTGCGGGCGGTGGAGGCGGTGGAGGCGGATGGTACGGTGGTGGCGGTTCCTGCTTTGGTGGTGGTGGAGGCGGCAGCAGTTACACCAGTGGAGTTGTTACCTCTGTTATACATACCCAGGGATTTCAAACCGGTGATGGATTTGTATCCATCACCTACACACCGGGAACACCCTCTGCTCCTTCAAGCATTTCCGGTCCTGTTACAGTTTGCAGTGGTTCTACAAATACATACAGCATTTCTCCTGTTCCGGGTGCAACTTCCTACACCTGGACACTTCCCGGTGGATGGACTGGCACATCAACCACCACGAGCATCAGCGCGACCGCAGGCGCAGGGGGTGGAAATATTACAGTGACCGCAAATAATTCCTGCGGCAGCAGCAGCCCGCAATCACTTAGTGTTACTGTGAACGTTGTTACCGCAAGTACAATGGTGACCAACGTAACGTGCAACGGGAATTGCAACGGCTCCGCCATGGCGATGGCAACAGGGAACGGCCCTTTCACTTATTCCTGGGCGCCCGGTGGAATGACCACTCAAACGATCAATAATCTTTGTGCCGGTTCATATACTGCTTTTGTAACAGGTGCGGGCGGATGCTCAAGCACTGCATCTGCAACTATTTCACAACCTTCGGCACTTACGCTCGGGGGCACGCAATTGAACGCAAGTTGCAATGGCGCGTGTGACGGCAGTATATCACCGGTCGCCACTGGAGGAACATCTCCTTATACATACAGCGGATCGATGAGCAACCTTTGTGCAGGCAACTACACTGTCACAGTGACCGATGCAAATAATTGCACAGCGATAAATATTTTCAACATCACTCAACCCGGGCAAGTGATCGTTGCGTTAAATTCAGGCGGATCCATTTGCAACGGCACTTGCACCACACTGATCGCAACCGCAGCAGGAGGAAATGGCGGACCATTTACTTATATGTGGATGCCGGGCAACCTGACAGGAGCAATGCCCAACGTTTGTCCCACCACCACAACTACCTACACTTGCACTGCGAGCGATGTGAGCGGTTGCACAGGGTCTTCTACAACAACGGTAACTGTTTTTCCTCTTCCCGGTGTTACTTATTCACAAAGTCCTGCC
>DATDFI010000513.1:0-3773 GCA_036522695.1 Bacteroidia bacterium
ATGGAACTCGTGCGTGAGGTCGGCCCAGGTATCCATGAGCTTGGTGCGGATCTGTATCTCGCAGGTGACCTTTTGGGGAATTGCCTTTACATTTCCTCCCTCTGTGGAAATATTTTCATAGGAGATCTTGCCATGGATATGTATGGCGCGGTAGCCGGAGGCACGGGGCTGGTGAATGTAATCGAACACGTTGCCCGGGTCCACGGAGATGAAATTGCTGTTTGAAATATAACCCGACATTCCAAAGCAATCATCGAGGAACCAGCAGGTGACCCTCGCACCGATAAGATCGTAAACGCTGTTGGAAGGAAAATCGAAGTCGTCCTTGTTCAGTTTATCGAGCTTCTTGAGAAAACTGTCGATGGTTTTCACGCGTGTTTTGATCGTGATCGATTCCTGGGGGAGTTTGCATTCGCTGGTGTAGGCCAGTGCCAGCTGATTGAGACGGATGTCGAGCAGCTTACGGATCTGGTGCAGTTGCTTTTCGTGCATATGAAAAAACTTGATCGCCTTTTCATATAGCTTTCCTTTATTTGCGCTTTGTGATTTTTTTCCCATAACAGAAGAGCACCTGCCCTTCACGGGAACGGGCGAAAATTGTGCCGTACGGAAATTCCGGGAACAAATTGCTTCGCGTCTAATCGACCAGGCCGTTATCGATAGCGAAACGGGTAAGTTCAACTTTATTTTTAAGCCCAAGTTTGCCGAGCATATTCTTGCGGTGAGAAATAACGGTAAGAGGACTAAGGTGGACCTGCTCTGCGATCTCTTTGTCCGTTAAACCGCGGGCGATCAATTTGAGTATTTCCCTTTCACGTTTTGAAAGGGTGTCGACCGGGGACGAAACAATGGTGCGGGAAGTAAGCTCATTGTCGAGTCGCGCAGAAACCTCGCGGGGAAGATATTTTTCTCCTGCAGCAACTTTATTTATCGCATTCACCAGTTCGGCCCTGCTCACTGTTTTGAGCACGTAACCCGACACACCGGCCTCCAGCATTTTCCGGATGCTGGCGCCTTCATCCAGCATGGTGAGGGCGATCACTTTTACATCCGGAAGTTTCTCAAGGATGGCTTTTGTGGCCGCGATCCCATCCATCCCCGGCATCTGAATATCCATCAATATCACATCCGGCTTGAGCAATACCGAATTGGTAAGAGCCTGGTTCCCGTTTGATGCCTCACCTATCACCTCCATGTTCTTTTCATCCTTCAGCAAAGCCTGTATGCCATCGATAAAAATGGAATGGTCGTCAACGATCAAAACCCTTATACTCATATTTTTTCCTTTAGAAGCCTGCCAGAAATTTCGAGATCCGCCTGTTCATCACTGTACTGTATGAAGGCTGCTGAAGCAAACGTCCGAAAAAGAAATAACTGCGATCGTCTCAAATATAAACAAGGCACATTTGCTTTAATACAAGATCTCGAAACTGGCGGTTCTCAAATATATCATTCCTGGGCCATTTCACTAAAGAGCAGGCCCTTTTTTCGACCCCCTGCGGTTTTACATCGGTTCATACAGGCATTTACCCCATTTGGAGGATTCGTCATAAACATTGTTTTTTTAACTTTAGCCCATCTGAATAAGTTATGAAAAAAGCAACCGGCCTCGCACTCCTTGTCATTTGTATTTACGGATGCGGTAATTATACCTATTATCCCATGCCGGTAAATGCACCTGCCTTTGCCAATAAATTCGAAACGCAGGCCAGCACTAATTTGGGTGTGCACGGTTTTTATGCAGGAAGCGGCTTCAGCATCACTAACCGCATGTTACTGGCCGGTGGTTATAATTCGGTGCCCGGCATAGGAGGACTTTATTCGAAAGAGGGAGAGACCTCAGCGGGTTTCAATATTTTAAAAAGAGGTGACAAAAATCTCAACCTTTATGCCGGTTACGGCTTCGGGAATTCATTTCACCAGGACAGCGGGTCTACGGTAAAAACTTCCCATGGTAATTTCCGGAAACCATTTACAACGATCTCCTTCAATACGGCCGTGAATGGCAGTAAGCGGATCAAGGCCGATGCGATATTGGCTTTCAAGTTCGATTATCTTTTTTACAACGGCTACCACCTCACCACGCAAAACAACGTGACCATCGATGAGCCTCTTAATGCCGAGCATTTTTTTTACGAGATGTACGCGGGTGGCAACGTAGGAGGCAAGCATGTGCGTTTCAATTTCGGGATGGGCTTTGCCTTCAAACGCATTGCAGACATAGATAAAGGGATAAGGATCTTCCCCCTGCACATGAGTTTCGGCTTAACCTATATTTTCTTCAGGCATTATGAATCGAAAGAAAACAACCAGGGCAATGGCGACAGGTAAACAGCAAAAAACCAGGATAAGCGTGGGCAAAGCGATGATCGTTCCCGCAATAGCTTTCTTAATAGGCGGATGCAGAACAGCAGTGATCTTTACCGCATCAGAACCTGACGCCAAGATATTTGTTGACGGGCGGCAGATACGAACGGGGACTGCTCCCGAGATCATCAAGGTCCCTTCCAATTCCTGCGTGTCGGTAAGGATAGAAAAGACCGGTTTCCTCACTGAGAATTTCTCCTATTGTTACGACAGGAATAATCTCTTTCAACCTGAAACGAAATACACTGAACTCAGCCATGATGATGCTTTTGATGCATCGGTGAAGGATGACTACGCGAATAAAGATTTTGAGCAGGAGATCAGCACAAAATATTCCGAAGCCGAAGCCTGGAAGATCATCAGCCAGGTGGTGACCAGCTACTTCGATAATCTCGAGATGGCCGATAAGGAAACGGGGTACATGAAAACAAGCTGGCATTGTCGTTCATTCAAGCAAAAAACGGTACGTACACGGATCATTGTTCGCCAAAGCAGTACGATCCCGCTCAAATACAAATTGAAGATCGTGAGCGAATTTTCCGATAAGCCCGAGCAAAGCGTTAAAGATGATGACAAGTTCAGAGAATGGGACCGCATCCTTAAAAAATACGAAGGCATCATTTCGGAATTTCAATCCAGGCTGGGCGCGAAATAAGAACCGGCCCGCATTTTCCCCCAAATGGGGCATGAGGCATTTTTGCTCCGCTCCTACTTTTACATCACATCCAACAAGTTAAATGTTACGATCTGAAAAGGGCTCCTCTTCCAGTCGTAACGATTGTAAAACCGAAACAAAAAAGCCATGAAAAAAATCAGCCTGTTTCAACTGCTTATCCTTTTTATGTTGATGTTTACCTCAGCCGCCAGTGCGCAGCAGGACCACATCATCACCCTTACCGGTAAAACGGTGAGCGGACACGTAAAACGGGTACACGATGATGAGATCGTTTACCGAAAACTTTTTCATAAGTACACCATTCCGACCAAGAAGGTGCTGTATATCGTTTACGAGGACGGAAAAAAGAAGGAGATAAATCCAATTACCGATGCGAAGCATTATAAGAGTTATGGCCCGCAAAAGAGTGATCCTAATTCTTCCTTTCATCCGGCATATATCGAGCGCATCGGGAATAAATACAGGATCGATACCACTCAACTGGTTAGCCTGAAACAACTCAATAAACTGGTCTCCCAATCGCCCAACCCCATGGTAAAGATGCAGCTCAAAACGGCAAAGCTCATGCATACTTTTCAAACGGTGAGCAAGATCACCTCGTACCCGAGCAGCATGGGTGGTGCATTTGCTTCGTATAAGACCTTTACGGTACTATTCGATCAGATGAAAGCCGGGCCGGTCCCGTTCAAAACTTATTTTAATGCCGGGATCAGTTTTCTCGGGACCATCT
>DATDFI010000514.1:0-3810 GCA_036522695.1 Bacteroidia bacterium
CTCGAAGAACCCGTGGAGGTGATCACCTCATGGAAAGTTGGAGCCCCCGTGATTTTTAGAGGCAAAATGAGCGGGAAACCTTTTTCGGATAAAGGGATCGTACTTGCTTTTGAACCGGGGGAGGTTTTACGTTATAGTTTACTGAATGAGGTTTCTGAACTCCCGGATATCCCCTCGAACTATTCGGTGGTTGAATTTTTATTGAGAGCTGAAGGTACAGGAACGAACCTGACCCTTACACATTCCAATCTTGTCGCTGAAGCGGCAGAACCGCATGCGAAGTTTTACTGGAGGACCGCGCTTGCGATGATAAAGCAGCAGCTCGAAGGATCAGTACCCTCCTTATAAATCAAACCAAAAAAATATTTTACTTTCGTAGCCCCATTCAAACGGGTTCCCCAATATGGCATTCAACCGCAGCAAACTCAAAGGCACCGGTGTGGCGATCGTAACACCTTTTCAAAAAGATGGCAGTATTGATTTTCGCTCGCTCGAAAAGGTAGTAGAGCACATCATTAAAGGCGGTTGTGAATACATCGTTGCGCTCGGCACCACGGGCGAATCGGTTACGCTTACCAAAGACGAGAAATCGGCTGTAGTAAGTTTTATCGTTCAAACGGTTGATGAAAGAGTCCCTGTGATCCTTGGGCTTGGCGGTAACAACACGCAGGAGATATTGAACGGCCTCCGCACTTTCGATATGAAGGGCATCAGTGCGATACTCTCCGTTTCTCCATATTACAATAAACCGAATCAGCGTGGCATTTACCAGCATTATAAAATGATCGCGGAAGCTACTTCGCTTCCCATCATACTTTACAATGTTCCCGGCCGCACCAGCTCCAACATCACTGCCGACACGACCATTAAACTCGCGAACGATTTCAAAAATATCATCGCGGTGAAGGAAGCTTCAGGGAGTATGGACCAGATCATGAAGATCATCAAGAACAAGCCAAAAGATTTTATGGTGATCTCAGGCGATGATGCCCTGACGCTCTCCATCCTGGCCTGTGGCGGGGATGGAGTGATCTCGGTGGTGGCGAATGCCTATCCCAAAGATTTTTCGGAAATGGTGCGCCAGGGCCTTGCCGGCAATTTTTCACAGGCGCGTAAACTGCATTATAAACTTACCGACATCATTGAGCAGATGTTCGCGGATGGAAGCCCGGCAGGAGTAAAGGAGTTCCTTGAACTCATGAAGCTTTCCGGTTCGCATGTCCGGCTTCCCCTGGTAAAAGTGAACAACAAAGTGCACAAACGCATCGTGGAATTGCAGGGTGCGTACAAATGATATCATCAAGCCCCTCCAAAATAAAGATCCCGGTTTCAAAAGGACCGGGATCTTTATTTTGGAAACAGTCAAACGATCACTTCCAGATACTGAGGACCACCGATATTACGGTGAGTGCAACAATATGGTAACCCGCATCGATGAGTAAGAGAATAATACTGCGTTGGCCGAACATGTAGGACATGCTCAGCGAGGTAAAAGCAAAACAAAGTCCGCAAAGTAAGCCGAATTTTACGGCTGCGCCAATAGCTGCAATACCGATCAGGCTGATGAGTATGGCTGCACCGAAACTAGCAAGTGCTGCGCAGAAGAAGGCATTCGCAAACAGTAAAGGCATTTGCTTACGGCCTTTTTCCTGGTCGATGGTATTAAGGCTGCTCCATTTTTTGGAGAACAATACGGGAGAATACCAGGTGGCCCCGATCAGGAAATAAATGATGGTGCAAACAAGAACGGCAACGTAATTAAGTTGGGAAAGATGTTCCATGATTGAAGAGGTTGGTTGATTTCAAAAATAGGCAAATCTGCCTGATGTGAGAATTTTATTTGTATGAGCGTTTGTCACCGCGGGAAAGTTGGATTGGCATTGACACCGCAACCTGCCGCAACTGTTGTGATGGCATACGGATACAGAAGCTTGCTTTGATCGGTTAAATAGTGTACAACGTGATTAATACTCCTGAGAGAATGCCTGGGCGTTCAGCAGCGAGATGGAATGGAAGAGCGATTGGCTCGTGCTACTTGTTCCCCTTGCGGGGGAAAGGCGGAGAAGGGGCCGTTTTTAGCATAAACCCGATTACACGGCAATAAGAAACGTAATAGTTAAGCAGGTTATTTCCTAAGGCGAGGATCAAGCGCATCGGTGAGGCCTTCACCGGCAAGGTTAAAGATGGTAACCGTAACAAATATGGCCAGCCCGGGAAATATCGCCAGCCACCACGCTGTAGGCGTTTGCCGCGCTGCGGAGAGTAATGCACCCCAGGTGAGTGTTTCCGCTGGAACTCCCACACCCAGAAATGAAAGTGTGGCTTCGATCAGGATGGAACTGGCCACCCCGAAGGCCACCGCGATCAAAACAGGAGAAAGTGCATTCGGAATCGCATGACGGAACAACACCCTCATTTGAGAATATCCAAGTGCATTGGCGGCTTCAATATACTCCAGGTTGCGCACGCGCAACAGCTCTGCGCGTATGAAACGCGCTATACCGGTCCAGGAGGTGGCCCCGATGATCACCATCACAATGAATATAGAAGGCTTCTCCACGATGGCTGAAATAGAAATGATAAGGAACAAAGTAGGGATGGACAACATCACTTCTATCGCACGCGAAACAATAATATCCACCGGAACATTGATCTTTTTAGCAAAGAAAGGAATAAGCTTAAGCGGAGCCCCAACCAACCTCCCAACCATCAATATAAAGACAAAGATCGCCAGGCTCACCAGTAATTCATACAGGAACAGGAAGAACGATTCGGCAAGTGCATCACGCAGCAAATAACTTCTCGCCCCGAAAGCATAAAACAATCCGAGCAATAAAAAGATGCTTCCGAAAATGGCGGTCGCTCTCGAAATTTTAAGGCGGTTGTCACCGAAAAAGCCAGCCAGCGCACCCAGCAAGATCCCGATGAAGGCAGCAATGCTCATCGATACCACACCCACTAATAATGCGATACGTGTACCATGGATCATTGCCGCAAGAATATCTCTTCCCAACTCATCCGTGCCCAGCCAATGCCGCCACCTTGCCGATGGGACATTCTGGTGCGCAAATGGGCTCACCGATTGGGAATTGTTCTCATCCTGGTTCTTGGGCAAATAGGGAACAGGAGGAAATACCGACCACTCGTAATCCAGTTTGTTCCATTCCACATTCTGCAGGTCCTTTTGCCAGTTCGCAATACCCGCATCCACCAGGTAAGAACGGAACACCGGGAAATAGACGCTTCCCTTGTATTTGCAGATCAATGGCTTTTCATTCGCCAAAAGATCGGCAAGCAGGGCTATGATCACGAGCACAAATAAAAAGCGCATGGCAAAAACAGCCAGCCTGTTCTTTTTGAATTGCTTTTTGGTATTCTGCCAGAATGATTCGGAACTGTGGGCGCCCGCATTCTCCATCGCCTCGGTACCACGGTGAAAAGGATTTTTCAGAAATGCGAACACGGATCTCAACATGGCTTATCCTTTTTTCGAAGAAAATGAAATTCTCGGGTCAACGGTTGCGTATAGAATATCAGCCACCAGCGTTCCTACCATTGTTAAAATAGCGGTGAACATCATAATGGTGAAAATGATAGGGTAATTGCGCGCATACAAAGCTTCCAGGCTCACTTTGCCCATCCCGGGGATCTGGAATATCCATTCGATCACAAATGAGCCGGAAATAGCGAGAGGGAAAACGCTCGCGAATAAAGTAATAATAGGAAGCAGGGAATTCCGCAGCGCATGTTTCCAGATCACCGTGCGCTCATCCAGGCCTTTTGCGCGCGCGGTGCGAATGTAATCCTGCC
>DATDFI010000515.1:0-2725 GCA_036522695.1 Bacteroidia bacterium
ATAGCTATAAGGTGAGAGGCAAAACCACTTTTAAGGAGGAGTTTGTGACCTGCGGAGGAATAAAACTATCCGAAGTGGATTTTCGTACAATGGAAAGCAGGCTTGTTCCCGGTCTTTATTTCGCGGGAGAGGTACTCGATATTGACGGCATTACCGGTGGGTTCAATTTCCAGGCGGCCTGGTCCACCGCTAAAGTGGCTGCCTCATCGCTTTGTTCATAATATTTTGTAGCGATTTTGTTTTTTCTCATACATTTGATAAACTCTTTTTTATGAGGCATTTAAAGATCCTGTTACTGGTGTTATCAGTAATTCTCCCGGGAGTCTCCTTCTCCCAGCAGGACACCTCATCACACACTAACACGCAGCCTCCCAAACCTAAGAAAAAGAAAAAGTTCTTATCTGTAGGCTCCGATAAAACTACTTTCGAAAAAGCGGAGGCCCTTTTTGAAGAGGAAAATTATGAAGAAGCTTTCCCACTCTATAAAAAGCTTGAAGAGCGCTATCCTGAGGAGCCTATTGTGATCTTCCGTTTGGGCGTGTGTTATCTTTTCCAACCGGGCGGTGGCAAAACTTCGCTGGAATACCTCGAGCGACTCGATCAAAGCAAATTCAAAAAGACCGACCTGGCCTATTATCTCGGTCGTTCATACCACCTCAATTATAAATTTGATGAGGCCTTAACGCAGCTGAATGAATTTGTGCTGAGAAAAAATGTAAAGCAAAAGGAAAAGGATGATGCCATGCGGTTCATTGAATACAGCAAGAACGGCAAGGAGCTCATGCTGCATCCCCGCGGTGTTAAGATCGCGAATATCGGTCCGCCTGTGAACACAAAAAATTCAGAGTATGTGCCGGTGATCTCTTCTGACGAATCTGTTTTGATCTACACGTATCGTGGTGAACGTTCAAAAGGCGGGAAGCAGTTTTTACCCGATCAGCCCGATCCCCAGGGAGAATATTTTGAAGATATTTTCATCACTACCAAGGACAGCACCGGGCAGTGGAAAGAGCCGGAATCGATCGGTGATAACATCAATACCACCGGCCATGATGCCTGTATCGCTTTGTCGAATGATGGACAAAAGCTTTTTATCTTCAAAAACCTTCCTTCCGATGTTGGCGCCATTTACATGTCAAGACTGGTGGGCGATACCTGGACCGATCCCCAGCCGCTCAAGGGTGAGGTGAACAGCAATTATTGGGAAGGCAGCATCAGCCTGTCGTGGGATGAGCGCACGGTTTATTTCTCGAGTGAACGCCCGGGTGGTTACGGTGGGAAGGATATTTATTCGGCCACTTTGCAGCCCGACAGTTCCTGGGGAGATGTAAAGAATCTCGGTCCTACCATCAATACCGCTTATGATGATGATGCACCTTTTATTCATCCCAGCGGGGAGTTCCTGATCTTTTCTTCGAAGGGGCATAACACCATGGGAGGATACGATCTCTTCCGCACCGATCTTGTTGGCGATACCGCCTGGGGTGAACCGGAGAACCTGGGTTACCCGATCAACACTACGGGAGATGATATTTATTATGTACTTACTTCTGACGGGCGTAAGGGATATTATTCATCCGGGTCGATAGGAGGGATGGGAAAGCAGGATATTTATTTGTTGTCTCCAGCGATCATCGGAAAAAAGATCGTCCTTGTTCTTGCCAAAGGCCAGGTCACCCTGGATGATAAACCAGTGAGTGCCGAGATCACGGTTATCAATGCGCTAACCGGTAAAACGGTGGCGGTATTCCATTCCAATTCCAATACCGGGCGCTACCTGATCAACTTCCCTTCAGGTAAAGAATATAAGCTGGTGTTCAAACTGGAGAGTTTCGACCCGATGACCCGCACGCTCAATACCCTTGCGGTGGACTCTTTCTACGAAGCGAACATCGACATGCAGTTCTTTACGCCAGAATACCTGTCAAAGCTGAAATCAAAAAAAGATTCTCTCGAGCGTAAGGACTCCCTGATGACGAAGGTCGATACATCCATGGGCAGGCCTCTTACGTTTGATGAGCTCCTTAAGCAGTTTGGAGATAAATCAATGGACGGGTTGGAATTCACAGTGCAGATAGGAGCGTATAACCTGCCGGAAAATTTCAATTATTCTTCCGTTTTAAAGTTCGGAAAAGTAACCAAGCAAAAGTTGGATGACGGCATTGTGCGTTTCGTGATCGGCAAGCACAAAACCCTGAACCAGGCCCACGATGCACGTAACAAGATCGTGGATGCGGGCATCACGGATGCCTTTATCACCGCCATATATAAGGGTAAGCGCTACCTCATGAAGGACCTGGCCGCCAACCACTTCTTCAGTAAACAGTGATCTTCCTTTGTTTTTCCTGAAAATAAATGTATATACATATAATGTTTTTGTATATATTTGTACCCGTAACTGGGATATGAAACTCGAAGACGAGATACAACAAAAGAAATTCAGGAGCGAGCACCACAAAGGGGCCGTCAACGTGATCTATACGGCCAATTGGCTTACTTCCATTCACGGCAGTTACCTCAAACGTTTCGATCTCACACCCGAGCAGTTCAACATCCTGCGTATCCTGCGCGGGCAGTACCCCGAGCCGGCTACCGTGAACCTGCTTATCGATCGCATGCTCAATAAAATGTCGAATGCATCGAGGCTGGTGGATAAACTGGTAGTTAAAAAACTGGTACAGCGAAATACCTGCCGCGAAGACAGGAGGGCGGTGGACGTGGTGAT
>DATDFI010000516.1:0-5707 GCA_036522695.1 Bacteroidia bacterium
CCTTTTATCGTGCCATCCCATTGTGTATTGATATCACCCGAGCTGAATACCTGGTTGCCCCAGCGGTCATAGATCAGTATGCTGTAATCCTTCGCATAATATTCTATGAAGCGCTGAGAGGGTATGATGCCTGAATAAGGACTGAACCTGTCATTCTTGCCATCACCGTTTGGTGTGAACACATTCGCGATGCTGTCCGGTGTAAATAGTATCAAGGGGGAGGTGAGAACGACCTGGCTCGTTACTCTTGTACATCCGTTCAGGTTCCACGTCACCGAATACGAGGTGTAATTGCCCGTATTGGTAATGAACAGCGAGTCCGTTGTTGCCCCGTTTATAGCTGTAGTATCATAATACCACTGGTAACCGTTCAGTCCTTGCGGGGCATACAATGTTGCCGCTGAATCGCCCGGGCAGAAGTTGCCTGTTATCGCGAGTGTGTCGGCAGGTGGGCCGGGTTGAGTTATGGTAACCGTTACAAGCGTAGTGCAGTTGTTCGCATCGGTGACCGTTACCGAATATGTACCTGCATTTAATCCTGTTGCGCTGGCCGTATTACCCCCGCTGGGTGCCCACGCATAATTATAAGGTCCCGTGCCGCCCGAGCCGGTTGCCGTGGCGCTTCCGTTATTGCCGCCAAAGCAGCTCACATTATTTTGTACCGTATTGCAGGCAACAGGTGAGGGCTGCGTTAAGGTTACCGTTATCGTACTGGTACATCCGTTGGCATCAGTGGCTACAACCGTATATGTTCCGGCCGAAAGGCCGGTAGCCGTTGCATTGGTTTGACCGTTGTTCCATGAATAGGTGTATGGCGAGGTGCCGCCTGTTGCTGTGGCGGTGGCCGTCCCGGTTGTTCCTCCGTTACAAAGCGGATTTCCTGATGAAGCGATAGATGCGGTAGGACCGTTAGCCGCAACTATTGAAACGGTATCAGTTCCTGAACAACCGTTAACATCTGTAATAAATACCGTGTAATTTCCCTGTGCAAGCCCGGTTGCCGTTGCACCGGTTTGCGAGGGAGAAGTGGTCCAGCTATACGTGTACGGGCCGTTCCCTCCCGAAGGTGTTACCGTTGCCGTTCCGGTACTCGCGTTACACCCTGTTCCCGTTGTAACGTCCGCTCCTGAGATCGGACCGGGCTGCGTGATCGTGACCGTTACTATTCCCTGGCAGTTCTGGCTGTCGGTAACATACAACGTATATGTACCCGCGGCAAGGCCTGTTGCCGTAGTATTTGTTTGAGAAGGGGTAGTGCTCCACGAATAAGTGTAAGGGCCAACACCACCTGTAATATTACCTGAGGTTGCAGTGCCATCACTGCCACCGTTACAACTTACGTTTGTTGTAGTTGCAGAAGCGATGGTTAAACCACCGCTGATGGTTGCGGTCATGGTATCGATCTCGTTGCACGCACCCGCGCCTGCCACTATCACCGTGTAAGTTCCCGAGCTGAGACCCGTAGCGGTTTGCGTAGTTTGCACGGGATTGGTGCTCCAGGAATAGGTGTAAGGACCTGAACAGAACACAGGAGTTGCAGTTGCCGTACCGCTCGGGCTGCTGGAGCAGGATGTGGGAGTGGTGGTAATAGTAATGGGTGCCGGACAAACCGAAGAACTGAATTGCGCCACGAAACCGGTACTGTTATTCGGATCGCCACCGCATGCATAAAATGTTCCGTTGTTGCCGATCACGATATCTGTCACAAAGGTCGGTGTAGGATAATTAGCCTGCTGGGTAAGGTTCGCATCAAAAACATAAATGGCTGTTTGCGATCCTACGTAAACATTACCGCATTTGTCGACCGCCAATCCTGAATTGCCGCGTTGCACACCACCCGGAACGGGAACCGAGTTAAGAAGCGCCCCGGTGTTGAGGTCGCGTTTTTCCAGCACACTTCCTTCGCACAGGTACAGGAAAGCACAGCCTGCGGCAATACCATTGTAGCCAAGCGGTCCATACAATTGCTGGCCTCCGTCAGGAAATGAGAAGGAAGCGGGAATGCTGAACACGGTATTAAATGAATTAGCAGGATCAAGACAGGTCACGTGCGTTTGAAAAGTATTGTTATCCTGCACCGAACAACTGTACAGGTAACCGTTCTTTCCGAAAGAGGAACATACCATATCACCGTTATTGGGCGGAACAAATAAGCCGGACTCATTCCCGTTCGCTGTATTCAAAATATCACCCGATCCACCGTTGCAGCAACCGGGGCTGCAGCCGGTTTGCACCAGCTGGGTGTAATCGCAATTGAAGAGCAAACGCCAGTTCTCATATAATAGGGGACTATTGGGACTGTTCCATGTCATCGAACCGGTGGTGCTGATCTTCATCGATTGGCAATCGATCACGTTAAACGAAAGTCCATTGCTGATATAAGAGTTTCCGGAAGGGTCAACCGCAATGTCCCCGGTAACATAATCAAAATTAGGCTGCTGGGCAGAGGCGTTGAAGGTCCATTGAAGCGTCCCCGCTCCATCATATTTTTGGACATATTGTGTTACAGGACCTGAGAAACTCTGCAAACCCGCAAAGCCATAAACGTAAACGTTGTTCGCTGCATCCTTGCCAATATCCGTGGGAGTATAAGAAGGATTCAGGCTGCTGTTGCTCCAGGGATCGATAATAAGGGTTCTAGAGCCATCAAACCCCGAAACAGAAAAACCCACTTCATTTCCCGACACGATGAATTGTGAAGTGACGGGGGAATGATCACTTTCATAAAAGGTGATCGGTGCATGATCGGTCACTTCACCGCTTTGTGAAGTAATGTGAATATTACCCGACCCATCTGCAGAAATATTCTTCGCACCGGTATAATGCATCTTAACCTCCGAAAGGTCAGCGCCCGGGTGAAGGATCAATGAATATTTTATCCCTCCGCGCGCATCAAACACATATTCCACATCGATGTTCGGGTAAAGGTCCTTATACACGAGTTTGTGAAAGCCTCCCACTCCATCTATGCTTTTTCCCTTTTGCTTCGGATCCAGGAAATTCCAATAAGAATTAAGCTTCTCGCTGGCTACGAGCTGTACGCCAGGATTCGCGCCAATCCACTCCATTCCTATGTAAGAGGCCCTGGTGATCTTTCGTTCCCATTCCTCCTCGTCCTTTTTGCTGGTGCCACTGTGCTTCTTCTCCAGCTTTTCCATTTCCTCCTCGCTCATCCGGTCACCTTTAAAAAGGCACCAGGTGAGTCCATGCTGGGTAAAATATACATGCGCCCCGAATTGAGCGCCATACAACACTTTTCGCCCGCTCAAACCCGGCAGGTTTTCGTACTGGCCTTTGTTTTCGATGAAGGCCCCTTCGGGTTTAAAATGGCCGAGCCAATTAGCGCTGCGGATGTCCGACTGTTGCGCAACTCCGGGAGTTAGAAGTGACAAAAAGCCGATCGCGGAAAGTAAAAATGCGTTTTTCAAGGGTGTGGGGTTTTAAGATATTACTTATAACGTGTGAGGGCAGGTAAAGTAACAATACCAAATATATGAACTATAAGACGCAAAAACCAAATATAAGGCTGCATGGCGCGTACCCCAAAAGGCAAAAAAAATGCCCCTTCCGGAGCATCATATAAAAAAGCGATCATCGATCAAAATCCATCATCGTAAAATCCTTCGTCCTCCTCCTCTTCCTCCTCATCGTTCTCGAAATTAAAATCATCAAGTTTGATGGGTTCGCCTTCCCCTATTCCATCTATTTCCTCGTCACTCTCTTCGTAGGTGGATTCAACCTTATCGTTCTCCTCCTCCTCCTCGAAAGAATCGTCCCAATCCTCTCCTTTTTTCTTTGATTTTTTCCCGGCAGGCTTAGGTGATTTTTTAGCCGGTTTGGCTTCCTTCTTCGGTTCCGCCTTTTTTGCAGAGGTTTTTTTCGCCCCGGCAGCGGCCTTCTTCTTTTTAGCTTCATCCTTATCGGAAGCCTTGGCCTTTTTCGAAGACTTTTCCGAGCTCTTCTTTTTAGATACTTTCTTCATTGGTCAACCCGATTTGTTTTTCCAATTTTTTATTTCGCGGATAAAAGTAAACGTCTATTCAAAATTAAACAAAAAATTAAAAAAAAAGTTTTTTCGAAGGTTTTTGCGGGACCACCGGCAAAAGTATAGTTTTTTACATTTGTGCTTCCCGTAACATTGGGTTGGGGAAGGAGAAAATAGCAGACATGAAAGAATTATTGAAGAAATACGAGGAAAAGCAGCCGGAGATCGTGTTTGAATGGAAAGACCATGAGACCGAGGCGGAGGGATGGATCGTGATCAATTCGTTGCGCGGTGGGGCTGCGGGCGGAGGTACGCGAATGCGAAAAGGACTGGATAAACACGAGGTGGAGTCGCTGGCGAAAACCATGGAGATCAAGTTCACGGTGTCGGGGCCTGCCATCGGGGGGGCTAAATCGGGGATCAATTTCGACCCGGCCGACCCGCGCAAAAAAGAAGTGCTGATGCGCTGGTTCAGGGCGGTGACCCCCATCCTAAAAAATTATTATGGAACGGGAGGTGATCTTAATATTGACGAATTGCACGATGTGATACCGGTCACGGCCGAGTATGGACTTCTTCACCCGCAGGAAGGTGTGGTGAATGGTCATTTGCAGATAGGGAAAGAT
Organism: Bacteroidia bacterium; assembly: GCA_036522695.1. Taxonomy (GTDB): domain Bacteria; phylum Bacteroidota; class Bacteroidia; order JADZBD01; family JADZBD01; genus DATDFI01. The sequence continues at coordinate 4,612 of DATDFI010000516.1, forward strand.
GAGAAGATAGAGCGTATCGGGCATTTGCGTTTTGGTGTTTCGAAAGTACTGGACGATAAAAATTTCACACCCGATCCTACCCGTAAATATGCAGTGGCGGATATGATCACCGGCTATGGTGTGGCGGAATCGGTCCGGCATTTTTATGCTTTGCACGGAAAGAACGTGAAAGGTAAAAAAGTGATCGTGCAAGGCTGGGGAAATGTGGCGGCCGCTGCCGGCTACTATCTGGCGAAAGAAGGTGCGAAGATCATTGCGATCATCGACCGCGCAGGAGGAGTGATCAGCGAAAAAGGATTTTCATTTGAAGAAGTGTGCCTGCTTTTTTTAACGCGAAAAGGAAATGCGCTGGACGCAAAGGGCATGATACCATTCGAAGAGATAAACAAAAAAGTGTGGGACCTTAAAGCCGACATATTTATTCCCGCTGCCGCATCGCGTCTCGTCACCCGCGAACAAACAGAAGCGCTTATTAATGCCGGGCTGGAGCTGATCGCGAGCGGGGCCAATGTTCCCTTTGCCGACAAAGAGATCTTTTACGGTCCGATTGCCGCCTATGCAGATTCGAAGATCAGCGTGATCCCCGACTTTATTGCGAACTGCGGGATGGCGAGAGTATTCGCGTACCTCATGGGTTCAAAAGATCCCGACCTGAGTGATGCGGGCATCTTCAACGATACTTCGGGAACCATTTATGAAGCGCTCAAAAAAATAAATGAGCGAAATCCCGGGCAAACCCATATCACAAAAACAGCGTACGAGATAGCGTTGGCGCAATTGCTGTAAAGAGCATGAACGAATTCTTTTCAAAACAGGTAGTAGGGACCAACACGGTGGAAGACCTGGTGTGGGCGGGCGGCATCTTGCTGCTCGGCATACTGCTGCAATTGCTGTTCACCCGCGTGATCGCCCGATTCATTTACAGTTTCCTGAAAAAACATTCGCATGGCGTACCGTTCGAGCGCCTGTTCGAGCTGGTGAACCGCCCGCTGGGATGGTTCATTGTTTTTGTGGCCATCTATTTTGCGTTCGACCAGCTCAGCTTCCCTCACAACTGGAAATTCGCAACACCTGATAAAGTGGGCGTGCGCATGTT
>DATDFI010000517.1:0-13716 GCA_036522695.1 Bacteroidia bacterium
CCTTATCACGCCCGGTCGCAAACAGGGCGAGATGTCGCTCTTCTATATATTTTTCTCCCGCTTTTAAATAAGTTTTCCCGAATTCGTAGAATTTAAGATCGGGATTTTTGCGGTTGATGTTATAAGCGATGCTTTCGAGCCCGGTGAACATCAAAGATTGGCGCATCACTTCAAGGTCGCTGCTGAGGGGGTTGAGAATATGGATCGCGCGTTCGGGTTTTTCAGGGTAATAGGATGCTTTGGTAAGGGAGTTGGTAACGATCTCGTGAAAGCCATTTGCCGAAAGCAGGTTGCTTAAGATCTTCTGTATCTTATCGGGATCGGGTTTGGGTGCATACGAAAGAGATGCATGCAAAGAAGAAGGAAGCTCCACATTATTATAACCGTAAATGCGCAATACCTCTTCCACCACATCCGCTTCGCGCTGCACATCCACTTTAAAAGGCGGAACGGAAAGCAGGAGTGCATCATGACCTTCGGACGTGATCCCGATGCCAAGGGAACGTACTATTTTTTTGATGAGCTCCCGGTCGAGCTGTTTGCCGATAAGTTTATCACAATTCACGAAGGAGAAAGCCACTTTGAAGTTCTCAACAGGGTGGGGATAAATGTCAACGATATTCGATGAGATCGTTCCCCCGGCTACCTCTTTAATAAGCATGGCGGCCCTCTTCAATGCATAAACGGTAATGTTGGGATCGGTCCCGCGTTCGAAACGGAAAGAAGCATCTGTCTTAAGGGCATGATGTTTTGATGTTTTACGAATGTGAACCGGGTCGAAGTATGCACTTTCAAGAAAAATATTCTTTGTTTGACCGGTCACCCCGCTGTTTATTCCGCCAAAAACTCCCGCGATGCACATTCCTGTTTCGGAATTACAGATCATGAGATCATCAGCACTCAATTCCCTGTCCGCTTCATCCAATGTTTTGAATTTTGTTTTGGCCGGTAATTTTTTTACGATCACTTTCTTACCACTGATCCTATCCGCATCAAATGCATGCAGGGGCTGACCCAACTCGTGCAGTACATAATTGGTAACATCCACCACGTTATTGATGCTGCGAACTCCAATAGATGCTAATTTTTGCTTGAGCCATCCGGGAGATTCTTTGACTGTGATGCCGGATAAGGTGATGCCCGAATAGCGAGGGCATGCGCCAGTATCTTCAACACTTACTTCTAAGTTGAGCTTTTCATTATCGATGGCAAAGGCATCAACGGGAGGGAGCGTGAGCTGTGCTTCCGATGAATTGCAATTGAGTACGGCCACCAGGTCGCGCGCAACGCCCACATGTGATGCAGCATCTGCGCGGTTGGGTGTGAGCCCGATCTCGAAAACGAGATCACTTTCTATTTTAAAATATTCTTTAGCGGAAGACCCAACCTTTGCCGAAGCATCCAGCACCATTATGCCTTCATGCGAAGGACCAAGTCCGATCTCATCCTCCGCGCAGATCATTCCTTCGGAAAGAGCTCCGCGTATCTTTGATTTTTTTATAGTGAAGGGTTCACCGGTAGCTGGATATAAAGTAGCTCCTATTGTTGCCACAACAACTTTTTGTCCTGCAGCTACGTTGGCTGCCCCGCAAACAATGTTCAACAGCGTTCCGGTGCCGATATCAACGGTAGTTACGCTAAGCCGGTCGGCATCGGGATGTTTTTCTTTTGTTTTCACTTCACCGATCACCATGCCTTCGAGCCCGCCTTTTACAGTCTCGAATTTTTCAATGCTCTCCACTTCGAGTCCGCAGTTAGTGAGCAGTTTCCCGACCTCTTCGGCAGGAAGATCGGTGTTCACATATTGTTTAAGCCAGTTGTAGGAGATTTTCATGAGGGTAAAGTTAATAAGTATTGAGACATGAGATATGAGACGCGAGATTTGAGAGGACAATTGCTATGCAGCACAGACCCGTTAAACTAACCTGCCTGCGAAGGGTACTTTGGCAGGCAGGCCCGATTGTAGTGAAAAGCAAGAGTTGCAGGTTTATATATCCGCAAAGACGCTGGGGCGCAGAAAGAGTGAAGTGAATCAACGCACTTTAGCTTGTAACGGAAAGCGGGACCACAGGGGAATAAAAGCAATGCCGGTTGTTTTCAAAAAGATACTTTCCCTCTTTATCGCATATCGCAAATTTACGATTTGGGAAATCTTCCTTTTTCATTGCATGCCTGCGTGCAAATAAAAAAGGGCGACACATTTTAAATGCATCGCCCTTTTTATACCCTATACCCTTATACCTCTATGCCTTTAATCCCCGTCACCCACTGTTTCTTCATGCCAGTTAAAGGGAGCAGCATAATTTCCCTCGAAATAGAATTTGCCGCGCTTGCGATCTCCGTTTCCGATCTCGTTCATTGTTTCACAATCGAACAGGCGGCCGTTCACCATGGTGTAACGCACCGTTTCGGAATTGTGGATGTCGTCAAGCGGGTTTTTGTCGAGGATGATGAGGTCGGCCAGTTTTCCTTTTTCGAGCGAGCCGATGTCGTCATCAAGGCCAAGATAGTGCGCGCCATTGATGGTAGCGCATTGTAAAGCCTGCATATTGCTCATGCCGCCCATCTGCAGCATCCATAATTCCCAATGGGCGCCAAGCCCATTCAGCTGTCCGTGCGCACCGAGATTTATTCTTACTCCCGCGTCCGCCAGTTTTTTGCAGCTTTTAGAAACAAGGATAAAGCCGTTCTCATACTCTTCGTCAGGAGTCATTACGCGATGACGTGAGCGCGCATCGATGATGAAGCGCGGTGTGTATTTGAGCAGGCGCTCTTTTTCCCACACATTTGTTTTTTGATACCAGTAATTCTCACCGCTCATAGCGCCATAACAAACGATGAGCGTAGGTGTGTAACCGGTTTGACTGTGACTCCATAATTGCACCACATCATTGAATAAAGGAGCGTAAGGTAAATTGTGTTCCACTCCTGTATGTCCATCTAGCACATGCGTGAGATTGTACCATGTGGTGGAACCGCCTTCGGGAACTACCATGATGCCGAGGTTACGCGCGCCCGTGATCACCTGCTGGCGCTGCTCGCGCCTGGGCTGGTTGTAACTTTTTACCGAGAAGGCACCGAACGCCTTTGTCCTGCGTATGGCCGACATGGCATCGTCAAGCGAATTGATCACCGCTTTAAAATCTCCATCGGCACCGTACAAAATTGTTCCTGTTGAAAAAATCCGCGGTCCCCACATGGTGCCGTACTTCACCATTTCCGATTGGGAGAAGACCATCTCGCTATTGGAAGACGGATCGTGCGTGGTGGTAACGCCATACGCGAGGTTGGCATAATAGCTCCATTGCTTTTGCGGGCTCAATCCCTGGCGGAAAGTATTCATGTGCGCATGCACATCCACCATGCCGGGCATGATCGTTTTTCCACTCTCATCGATCACCTTTGCGTTGGCAGGAATTTTCACATCCTCATTTTTACCGATGTCGGTAATGCGGTTGTCCGTGATCACGATGGTGCCGTTCTCGATCACTTCCATTTTTGAATTCATGGTAATGATGCGTGCATTCTTCAATGCGATCACTTGCTTGGGTTTGTCGGAATTCACTACCAGGTTCACTTTTATTCCCACGGTATCGATAGGCGGAAGGCTATCGGGTGAGCCGGGTAAAAAAGTGAAACGCTTGCTTACTTCGGTAGTGAAATATTCATCACCCAGGGTCCAATGCAATTTTTTTCCATCGGTACTCCAGTGGATGTTGATGCCGGCATCGCGCGCCACCTGCGTGGAAGGAACACTGCCCATTCCTGCCGAAAGATCAACGGTTTTTCCCGTGGACGGCATGGCTGCGATGTATACCTTATACAGTTCGCGGTAAGCGATCCACTTGTTGTCGGGGCTATACACCACTGCGTTGGTATATTTGGAAGTGAAGTGGGTCATGGCGTTGTTGCCGCTGAGGTCGCAGCTGCGGAAGGAGTGCCCATCGCCTTCATTGTTGTGATAAAAGATCCGTTTTCCATCAGCAGTAAAGTAAGGATCATCACCTTCTTTGGTTACCAGGGTAGGTTTGCCACCTCCCGCACTCATTATATATAAACCGGGATCGGTGCAGAATGCAAATCCCTGGTGGTCGTTGCCTTCCTCTTTCTGGTACACGATCCACTTCCCATCGGGCGAATAACGTGGTGTGCGGAAGATACCTTTGGTTGTGCTGAGTTTCGATGTTTTTTTATCAGCCAGTGACATTTTCATGATGCTGCCGGTTTGTTCATCGTTCCAGGTTACGTAAACAATTTCCTTTCCGTCAGGCGAGAAGCAAGGTTCGAACTCGAAATTATTCCCAGGCTTTTCACTGGTAAGTTTTTCCGGTGTGCCGTTGGGTAAAGTCTTTTTCCAGAGCGAGCCCAGCGCAGAGAAGAGCATCGTTTTTTCATCCGGTGATGTAACGGCATTGCGGACCACTTTTACAGTGAATTGATCGGGCGCCACTTGTTGTTTGAAGCGCAGGGCATCGTAAATCTTGTGTTTGCATTTTGCGCTGAAGGGGATCTCGCTGGCTGCAGAAGTCCTTACATTCACCTTCCATATTTTTCCCTGCGCCCAAATGACCACGTTATCCGCATCCAGCCACTGGAAATTACTATACACACCAAAAATGGCCCAGGCTTCCTGCTGGTCCTTGCTCAGCTTATCGTACACCGGCCATTCTTCGCCTGTTTCGAGGTTTCGTAAATACAAAACCGATCTTTCACGCACACGTTTTACAAAGGCGAGCGTTTTTCCATCTTTGGAGATTTGAGGACGCACCGCTCCCCCCGGTCCTCCTGTTACAAATTCATTCTCCCCTTTTTCAAAATTGTAACGTTTGATCACGTAGATCTGGTTATTGGGATCTTTGTTGTACTGGAAAAATCCACCGGGATACATGTCCTCGCTGTAGTACACGTATTTTCCATCCGGTGAAACGCAGGGCTCGCCCAGGTCCTGCTGATCATTTTTCCTTTTGGTCAGCTGTATGCCTTCACCTCCTGTAAAATGATACATCCACAATTCGCCTGCGCCCAATGAGCGGCCCGAAGTGAAATGCTTGCGCGCGATGAGGTAATTTCCATCAACACTCCACACTGCATTATTGAGCAGGCGAAAATTTTCTTTGGTCACCTGCTTTGCATCCGATCCGTCACGGTTCATGGTCCAGATGTTGTCGCCACCGCCTGCATCGCTGGTGAAGGAGATCTTTTTCCCATCGGGTGAAAAGCGGGGCTGCACCTCGAAGGCATGACCCTGCCGCAAGACTTTGGCTTCTCCGCCTGTAACGGGCATGATGTAAATATCACCGAGCAGGTCGAACACGATGTCCTTTCCGTCTGGCGAAATATCCAGGTTCATGAAGGTCCCTTCGGTGGTCGTGAATTCGATCTCCTTAAAAGTGCCGGGAGGATTGGAAACATCCCACTTCTTTTTATCGTTATCGCTTTTGAAGGTAAAGGCCAGCGCGGTAATTCCCACTGCGGCCAGGGCTATGATGCGTTTGCGCATGATGAAAAATTTTGAGCAGGGCGAATGTAGGGATTTTATGGATGATGCCCGCCCGGCTGAACGATGTTCGATCGTTCGGGGGGAAGAGGGCCGATGTGTAATGATGAAGTACGGGTAATGCAGGACGGCAGGAATATGCCGGAGTTTATACCTATATATTATACATAATACCTTCTGCCTTTTTTTAAACCAAGTTTCACCCCATTCGGCTAAAATCCGCTCAAAGCGGAAATTGTGGCAGTAATTTTACATTGTCATTCCGAAAAAAAGGGTGGCGTTGATAAGTGTAGTTTGATTAACGGAATGTTTAACTAAAAAAATCAGCAGAGATGAAAAAGCTAATGGTAATTGTTGCGGGATGTTTGTTCACTTTGGGAGTATCAGCTCAAACGAATGGCAGCTCGGGAACAACAGGATCGGGTTCGCAAAACGGTACCGGCACACAAAATAACGGTACAATGCACCAGGATAATGGTAAGCGCGGTACCCAGGATAAAAGCAGCACGCAGAACAATGATCAAAACCAAAGCGGTGTTTACTGCGTGATGCATAAGGACGGTAAAAAGAAACTGGTATCGGGTGATGATAAAGACGTGAACAGTGAAGTTACACTGCAAAACGGGACCCGTGTGAAGTCAGACGGTACTGTGATCAAAGAAGACGGAAGCCGTGTGACCCTCGATGCCGGTGAGTGCATCGACAGCAAAGGTATGATCAAATCATCCAGCGGTAAGGACAAGAATATGAAGTCTTACGATAAGAACCGCAAGGACAAAACGTTTGATAAGGACCGCAAAGGTACTTATGATAAGAACAAGCGTGAGCCCGGTGATATGGATGATGAAAATAACAAGTAGTTACGGCTCGGTTGAGTGATCGACTGGATTGTAAGTACGATGCGGTCCCCTTCCTTAAAAAAGAAGGGGATCGTTTTTTGTTGTACAGGGATCGCTCGCGGCCACGCAATTTGTATTGCTTTTTGTTCACTCCATGTTTAAAACTTCTGTAACGTGCGCTTGAGGATTATTTTACATTTAGTCTCTCAAACCTCATCCCATGAAGAAGTTCTTTGTACTAAGCGTACTTCTTATTTCCATTAGTTTTTTAGCATTTAAAAAAGTTGAGCAAAGCAGTGACGCGCCCTTGTGGATGCGTTACCCCAGCATTTCCCCTGATGGAAAAGCAATTTTATTTTCCTACAAAGGCGACATCTATAAAGTAAATTCTTCAGGAGGCACGGCCAGCCCGCTCACTGTGAGCGATGCCTACGAATTTGCGCCTTGCTGGTCGCCCGATGGCAAGTGGATCGCATTTGCATCCGACCGGTATGGGAATTACGATGTGTTCGTGATGCCTTCGGACGGGGGAACAGCGAAACGGCTCACTTGTTTTTCATCCAACGACCAACCCTATTCTTTTGCGCCCGATGGGTCTTCCGTTTTGTTTTCATCCACACGCATGGACGATGTGAAGAACATGATGTTCCCGAGCGGGGCGCTTCCCGAATTGTATAGTGTACCGGTTAATGGTGGCCGTCAAAAGCAGGAATTCACCATTCCCATGGAAGATGTGCGCTGGAACAAGGCCGGAGATAAGTTGCTTTTCCATGATAAGAAGGGCTACGAGGACCAGTGGAGAAAACATCATACTTCTTCCGTTGCGCGGGATGTATGGATGTTTGACAAAAAGAAGAATGAGTACACGAAACTCACGGATTTTGCAGGTGAGGACAGGAACCCGGTATGGAGCGCGGATGAAAAGGATATTTATTACCTGAGCGAAAAGAGCGGGAGCTTTAATGTGTGGAAGATGAGCGCGGGAGACCCCACGCAGCAAATGCAGGTCACAAAATTTGAAAAGGACCCTGTGCGCTTTTTAAGCGCTGCCAATAACGGGACCCTTTGCTTCGGTTATAATGGTGAGATCTATACCAGGTCCGGGGGCGAGCCTCAAAAAGTGAACATACGCATTGAAACGGATGAACATTTTCCCGTGGTAAGGAACGAATCGTTCAATAACAGCGTGACGGATATGGATGTTTCACCGAACGGGAGGGAAATTGTTTTTGTAGTGCGGGGTGAGATCTTCGTGACCTCTGTCGAGGGAGGCATGACCAAGCGTATCACCAATACCCCGGAACAGGAGCGGTCGGTTAGTTTTAGTCCTGACGGAAGGTCCATTTTGTTCGCGGCCGAGCGAAATAAGACCTGGGGAGTGTATCAAACTTCGCTTGCGCGAAAGGAGGAAACACAGTTTTTCAATTCAACCGTATTGAAGGAAGAGCCGCTGGTAGTGGGAAGCACCGAAGCGTTCCAGCCGCACTATTCTCCCGATGGGAATGAAGTAGCCTACCTCGAAGAACGCACTACTTTGAAAGTGATCAACCTGAAAACGAAAGCCGCGCGCACTGTTTTGAGTGGCGATAAGAATTATTCCTATGCCGATGGAGATCAATGGTACGAATGGTCACCGGATGGAAAATATTTTCTCGTACAATTCCTGCAGGATGGAAATTGGCTGCAGCAGGTCGGGCTTGTGAATGCCGATGGAAGCGGTAAACTCGTGGACCTGACCCAAAGCGGCTTCGATAATTCAAATCCCAAATGGATGATGGGAGGGAAAATGATGATCTGGAGCACGAATAAAAATGGGATGAAGAACATAGGGGGCCATGGGTATGAATCGGATGTGTACGGGATGTTCTTCACGCATGCGGGTTACGATCGTTTCAAACTCGGCAAGGAAGAATTTGCCTTGTTAAAAGAAAAAGAGGACAGGGAAAAGGAAAAGAAGAAAGCAAAAGGAGACACGATTGTAAAAACAGAGCCGGTGAAAGTGGAACCGGATGATATTGAAGATCGCAAAGTTCGCCTCACCATTCACTCCTCCGATCTTGCGGATTACGTGCTGTCGCCTGACGGGGAACAATTGTATTACCTCTGCAAATTCGAGAAGGGATACGACCTTTGGGTGAATAAATTCCGTGAGCATGAAACAAAGATGCTGCAGCGCCTGGATGCCGGCAATGTGTACCGTATGTGTATTGATAAGGAAGGGAAGAATATTTTTGTGATCACCGATGGAACGCTGACGAAGATCGACCTGCAGAAGCCGGAGAAGAAGGATATCCCCTTTAATGCCGAGATGAACCTGGACCCGGGCGCTGAACGGGCCTATATGTTCGAACATGCATGGAGACAGGTGGTGAAGAAGTTTTATGTTACGGACCTGCAAAAAGTGGACTGGAATTATTACAAGCAGGATTATTCCCGCTTTTTGCCTTATATAAATAATAACCGTGATTTTGCGGAAATGATGAGCGAGATGCTGGGAGAACTCAATGCTTCACATACGGGCTGTCGTTATAGCCCCAGGAATAAAAATGCGGATGAGACCGCAGCGTTGGGTGCTTTTTATGATGAAAGTTTTGCAGGAAAAGGTTTGAAGATAGCCGAAGTGATCGGGAAAGGCCCTTTGGTGCACGATGGCAGCGAGATCAGGGCCGGGACCATTATTGAGAAAATAGACGGAACGGAGATACTACCCGGTGAGGATTATTATCCTTTGCTGAACCGGAAAGCGGGAAAAAATACCTTGCTCTCGCTTTACGATGAAAAAACGAACAAACGCTGGGAAGAAACGATAAAGCCCATCACCTTGCAGCAACAGGGCGAGCTTTTGTACCAGCGGTGGGTGAAATGGATGCAAAAGGAGACGGAGCGATTATCGAATGGGCAGCTCGGTTACATGCATGTGCGCGGTATGAACAATGAAAGCTACCGTGAGTTTTACGAGCAGGTGCTCGGCAAATATCCCAATCAAAAGGGTTTGATCGTGGATACCCGCTTTAACGGTGGAGGCTGGCTGCATGATGATCTCGCTACATTCCTGAGCGGGAAAAAATATTTGGAGTTCGTTCCGCGCGAGCATAAGATAGGAATGGAACCGCAAAGCAAGTGGAGCAAGCCTTCGGTGGTGCTGGTGAGCGAAGGGAATTACTCCGATGCGCATATGTTCCCCGTGGTATACAAAACCCTCGGCATCGGGAAAATTGTGGGCATGCCCGTGCCGGGCACCGGAACGGCCGTGTGGTGGGAAGCCATGGTTGACCAAACATTGGTGTTCGGTATTCCGCAAGTTGGTGTGATGACTTTGGATGGAAAATACTATGAGAATAACCAGCTCGAGCCCGATTACAAAGTGATGAATGAGTACAAAGTGATCACTGGTGCACACGACCAGCAATTGGAAAAGGCAGTAAGCATTTTGCTGGGACAGTAATTGGTCCCTGGGTTAAAATGGAAGTCCCGCAAATTTCCAGCGGGACTTTTTTATGGGAGGTACCCTGCCCGTTTATAAATGGATGGGCCAGGGAATGCTCCCGGGTTCGTATTGTTTTGCCCGCGGGGCGCGGGACTTTACGTTTTGTTTTGATACGAAGCCTCAAACTTCGTTTCGGATTTTGTTTATGTATTTTTTTCATGTTCTTTTTTTTAGTGGAAGTCGCTTACCGTACGTTGGATATTTCCTGCGCACAATAGCTTTCCTCCCGTGTTTGCATAAAGTGCACCGGCTGAAAGGATCATTACGATCGCCATTAATACCGGTGCTGCCACTGCACTGATCGCGAACAGCACCAGTACAGCCGCCAGGCCTGAAAGCAGTAGCAGGATGAACAGGAGCGCCATTTCCATCATGTTCATTTCTGCCAATTCATCTTCTAATGCCTCCAAACCATCCAGCACATCGTTCAGTGCGTCACCACTGTTCAGTTTTCCTGAAACACCTGATGCGATCAGCATTTTGTTACGTACCAGGATGAAGCGCAGCATTTCGATAAGCATTTTCAAAAATTTCATATTGTTCTTCCTTTCCTGTTACTAATTGTGGACCTGTACAAACCGCATTTCGCGGTTCATGAGTCCATTGAATTTTAAATACTCTCACCTTATACCTCTATACCTCTATGCCTTTATTCCTTTTTTCATTCAGTCGGAGTGGCAGGGTTCCCCGCCTGCCGGTTTTGATTGTCGAAGCAGCAGGATTCGAACCTGCTGAGCCCGAAGGCACCGGTTTTACAGACCGGTTAGGATCACCATCTCCATGTGCTTCGTTAATTGACTGCTTTTTCGGAAAGCAGCAAGGCAGGCGACTGCTATACCCGAAAGCAACGGTGTTACGCACCATACCCGCTCCCCGTACCCGGTGCGCCCTGATGTTTTTTCTAGGAGAGATGGGAATTTCCCGCCTGCCCGTGTTGGAGCAGCAGGATTCGAACCTGCGATCTCGTGCGTATAAGGCACTTGCTCTTACCACTGAGCTATACTCCATTTTCAGCGCAGGGGCGGGCAGGGAACCCACGATCTTGTGCGTATAAGGCACATGCTCTCAACCACTGAGCTACTCTCCGTGTGATTTTTATTTTTTCCTCCTCTCTTGTTAGTTTGTACAGGAGATCCCGCTTTCGCGGTACGCAAGCCGGCCGTTGTGCGGGAAGTTGGATTCGAACCAACGACCTCCTCATCCCAAACCGAAGCGAAAAAATATCTCGTATGGGAGGCAGGATTCGAACCTGCGACCTCTTCATCCCAAATGAAGTAAACTGCCACTGTTATACTCCCATATTTTTTTCAGTCGGTTCACGCAGTCCATAAAAATTATTATTGTGCCTGCGTAAATGAGGTAAACTACCATTGTTGTTATACTTCCGTATTTTTAAAAAATAAACCCGGCTCCATTGAGACCGGGTTCCAAAAAGTTCTTTCGTTCTTTATTGAACACACCGATCCCCTTTCCCTGGCGGTATATAGGCCATGGACAAAAACAGGGTATGATCTGTTATTTGCATTTTATTTTTCATAAAAAATCCCGCTCGTGGCGGGATGTTCAAACGTTCATGCCTGTTCAGCACGGACAAGGAACATCCCTTAAGGAAAATATAATACTTCCCGGCATCGCGGGGACTTTATAATATGTATCACGTATTAACATTTTTGTTCGGTTTCTGCAATGCAGACGTTGCTGCACGCAAAAGGGTTGCATGCAATTGTAAATTTTTTGATTTTCAAGGCGGTTGATAAAGAAAAGACTAGTCAAAAAAATAAATTATATTGCATTAAAATGCTAATATGAATTCATTAGAAGCTCGTTTAAAGGAGTTAGATCCCTTCCTTTGGGGAAAGCTCCATGAAACAGTTGGAGAGGTTGAACTTTTACTCGGTCAGTACATCAAGAATTTTCCTACTTATACTGATCATTCCATAAGCCATACTCGAGAGGTTTTTAATTTAGCGGCAGATTTGCTCCGACCTTCAGAAATTTACAATTTGAATTCGGACGAATTATACATATTGTCTGTTGCATGCTATCTTCACGATATAGGAATGTGTATTCCAGAGGAAAAAATCAACCTGATAAAGGATTCTGAAGAATTCATTTTGCATAAAAAATCAAACCCTAGGCTTTCATCAGAGGAGTATATTAGGGATATACATCATCTTCTTAGCAATAAATTTATTGTTAGTGAGTGGGAGAGATTGAAAATTGTCAACTTGAATTACGCCAAAGCCATAGGAATAGTGGCTCAAGGACATAGAAAAGTTGAACTCGACAATACCACTATTTATAATCCAAAATATTTTGTTAAAAGTGGTAGGCACTTTGTTTGCTTGCCATACCTGTCATGCGTTTTGAGAATAGCTGATGAGTTAGATATCACCTGCATTAGAACACCATATCTTCTCACGAAATATTATATGCCCAATAATGACAATAGTATTAGAGAATGGAAGAAACATATTGCAACGACTCAAGTAAATTTTACAGAAGATTATACTTCTTTTAAAGTAAAATGTTCCGATCATCAAATCTTTGCAGCATTGGAGTATCAATTTGAAAAAATACAAGGGACAATTAACTATTGCCAAAAGGTAATTAGGACAATTGGGAACACAGAGGATAGAAAATTTAATCTAACCTTAGCTAAGGTTGTGCCCGAATATGAATTTATTGGGTTTGATCCCAAGGGTATTCGTTATTCTTTTAATGTTCAAAATGTTATTCAAGCGTTTATTGGAGAAGATTTATATGGGGACGAGTTGACTTCGATAAGAGAGGCTATACAAAACTCGGTTGATTCTTGTAAGTACAAATTGAGTTCAATTCGTCAAGCCTATACGCCAATAATTAAAGTTGAAGTTACGGATAGGTATATTAAAATTGAGGATAACGGACTTGGTATGGATGAGTTTATTGTCGAAAATTTTTTTGGAAGATTGGCGAGCAGTTTTTATGAACAGGAGAAAGTGAAGAGTGAGTTCGAGGCGATCGGCCAATTCGGTGTTGGTGTGTTTTCATATTTTTTACTAAGCGACTACATCGATATTGAAACTAAGACAGAAAACTCGACAGCGTTAAGATTCAGAATTGATAAAGATCCGAAGAATTATTTTCATTTTTTCGATACTACTGTAAGGAAAGAACCAGGTACTACGGTAACCCTATATTTTAAAGAAGCATATATTGGAAAATTTAATTTTAATACAATTGAAAAGTATATTTCCAAAATATTTAGATATGTTGATGTTCCTATTAAAATTAATGCTGCGGATGGAGAAGCACTAATTACTAATAGATCATTTGCTTTAGATCAAGTTGAGGAAACAAAGAAAAGATTAAGACTTCATTATAAAAAGGATTGGGAAAACTTTCAACTAATTAGCGCTAGAATTAAAACGGAAGAGTATGAAGGGGAGTGTGGCGTATTGATAGAAAAGCTTACTCCCTCGTTTAGGCTTTCAATGCAAAAGGACTATTTTGATTATGACGCGTTTAAATCTGTTTATTCTAGACATAATTATTCCGAAGTATCAATTTCTCAAAAGGGGGTATTCGTTAACAATTTTCCAAGCTGTACTATTCCAAACTTCATAGGCTCAGTAAATTTCCTTAAAAAGCAGAAAATTAATATCGACCGTACAAACTTTAGGGATAGAGATGAGGTAAATAAAGTAATTTTTCAATTTGAACTAAAAATCCTTAATGAGTTGCTTTCCCAGTTTAATTCGCAATATCCACTTAACGTTCAAGGTGAAATATTTGACAACTTTTTAGGTAGATTCTTTACTCCATACGAAATTCCGAAGGAGGAATTCGACCAGCTTTTCGAAATCTTAAGTGCAAAGGTTATTGTTAGAATCAGCTCTAATAAGGAAATA
>DATDFI010000518.1:0-3757 GCA_036522695.1 Bacteroidia bacterium
GCTCATCCGCTCGGCCGAGCGCATGATCTTATCGAGGTAAGCTTTGGAATTTCCATCGTGCAGTTTCCCTCCTGCCTCTTTGAGCCTGCCGGTGTAAGTAAGTATTTTACGAAGCGGCTCCTGCATGTCGTGACTGGCCACGTAAGCGAATTGTTCGAGCTCTGCGTTGGTCTTGCTCAACTTTTCGTTCGCCTGCTTTAATTGTTCCGCTGTTTCAAAAATGGCGGTGATGTCGTGCGCGATCGCTACCGCACCCATCACCTGCTGTTCCTGGAAAAGCGGTACATAATTCACATAATAAATATGACCCGTTCCAGGTGAGCTGTAAGGTTCCCCGGTGGTGGTACGGCCCTGCAGGGCCTGCGCGAGCGCCTGGTGCACCTGTGAGTTCTTCAGGTGGGGATAAACATCAGCGAATTTTCGCCCGATCACATCCTCCGCGCTGAAGCGATTCATCTCGAGACACTTTTTGTTCATGGAAATGAACCTCATCTCACGGTCATAAACGCAGATCTGGTCTACTGATGAGTCGAGTATGGTCTCCATGAAATCTTTTTGCATGCGCAGTTCATCATTCTTCATGCGCAATTGCAAAGCATTGTTGCGTAAAACATCTTCCGAAAGCTTCCGGTCGGTAAGGTCGCGCGTCACCTTCGAAAAACCGATCACGTTACCATCGCTGCCATGTATGGCAGTGATCACCACGCTTGCGTAGAAACCCGTCCCGTTTTTCCGCACCCGCCAGCCCTCGCTCACTGCGCGGCCTTTTGTTTTCGCTTCGTGCAGCAAGCGCTCCGGCAGCCTGGTTTTACGATCGTCAGGTGTATAAAATGTTCTTAAATGTTTACCTATTATCTCATCGGCCTTATACCCTTTGATCTTTTCAGCGCCCTTATTCCAGTTCTTCACATTCCCTTCCAGATCGAGCATAAAGATCGCGTAGTCCTGTACCTCGTCCACCATTTTTTGGTACAGGTCCTCTGCCTGCCTGATGCGTTTTTCTTTTTCACCGAGCGCCTTGTTGAATTCTTTCTGCTTCTTGATCTCTTCAAGCTCCAGCAATATTTTACCCGCCATCTTATGTTCGGTTATATCAACGAGCATGTTCACGGCCCCGGCCACATTTCCATGCATATCGAACAGGGGCTGCGGGTGAGGCAATACATTTACACGGGTGCCGTTTGGCCGCTCCACCACTATCTCAATGCCCGTAACCGCTCTTCCTTCTTTCAATGCAATGGCCATAGGGCAAGTGTCGAGTTCAACGGGGTCGCCCGCTGGGGTGAAGATCTTCCAGGAACCGCACCACAGGTCTTTGCCTAAAGCGGGCTCGCGTCCCCATAAATTAACTGCTGCTGCATTATAGCCGGTGATCAAGCCGCTGGCATCCGTGGTGTATACCGCCCCCGGCAGGGCTTCCAGCAATTGTTTGTATTGCGATTTTTCCTCGCGCAACTGCAATTCCGCTTCTTTAAAGGCGGTAATGTCCACGATTATGTTGCTGGCTCCGATGATATTTCCGGATGAATCGAAGATGGGTTCGGGATGCGGTAATGCAAAGATTTTTTTTCCGCCCGGCTGTTCAATGATCACTTCTTCCTTCGGCAGCGCCTTTCCGCTGCGTATGGTAGCAGCCATCGGGCAATCGGTAATGGAATAAGAAGACCCATCTGCTTTATAGACCTTCCAGGACCCGCACCACAGGTCCCCGGGCCCGGGCTCGCGTCCCCAGAGTTCTGCTGCAGCCCTGTTGTAGATCTGTATGCGCCCTTCCTTGTCGCAGGTGTAAAATGCAACCGGGAGGTTCTCGATCATCTTATGATACAGGTGACGGCTTTCCTGCAGCTCGCTCATGAGCCTTTTTTGTTCGGTGATATCGAGCGTGGAGCAGCGGGAATGAACGAAACGCCCGTTCTCCCAGAAAACATTTGAATTGATGAGCCCGATCTTTACCGATCCGTCCTTGCAAAGAAGACGCGCTTCTACATTTTTGATGGATTCGTTGCGTGATAATCGATCAAGGATGTCACCGATCTTTTCGCGATCGATATGGAATTCGGAAATGTGATGCCCGAGGTATTCTTCCTTTGTATAACCGAGCATTTCCAGCTCGGCCCTGTTGGCCCAAAGGATGAAGCCGTTCCCGTCAACCCAGTGCATTCCTATGGTGGAATTTTCCACGTGGTCCTGCAGCTCGAGGTTTTTGCGTTGCAGCTCTTTTTCGATCCTTTTCTTGCTCGTATGATCGTAAATCATTACCGTGTACCCGCGCACTTCTCCATTCTCATCGGTATCGGGATTATAATTCGCTTCGAGGTAACGAAGTATCCCGTTGTAATACACTTCTCCGTCAAAAGTGCTGGATTTGCCCTCCAGCGCGAGTTCAATGTTTTTTTTGAACTGGTTGAAAAGGCGGTGGCCAAGCACTTCGCTCACTTTTTTCCCTGTGATCTCTTGCTGCGGTTTGCCGAGCCACTTCACATAAGGAAGATTCACATAGCGGTAAACGGTATCGGCATCAACGTACGCGATGAGCGCAGGTGTAGAATTAAGTACCGATAAGAGTTGTCGTTCGCTGATAAGGCCGGTACCGGAAGAAGCTGGGATGTTTTCGTGTTCGGGCATGGTTGCATTTTTCACAAGCGGTGAATTTACCGCCTTCTGAAAGAGTGAGAACGAAAAATGTTCGCAAGAAAATTATGCCACCGCGTTTTTGTGGAATTATTTGCTCAAATAGTACGAAAACAGAAGTGAATGTTAATAAAAAAAAGCGGTCGTTTCTCATTTCAGCTCGAACACACCTCCGCGCAGGTCGAAATGAAAATTGTATTTCGAAAGCACGTTGATGCCCAGTACACCATCGGGGCTGAGTAAGCCTTGTGAAAGCGCGGGATCGGTCCCCGTTTTTTTAAGCACGATCTTTTGCCCACCCGCATTCAATACGATACGCGGAAAGGTAAGCGAACGGATGGTCCTTTTTCCACCGGCCGAGCCCAGCGTTACTTTTTTTTCTTTTGCATGAAGCGTATCTCCTTTCGGGAAATATTGCGGGTATACAGCGGAGATGTTCGCCCCGCTGTCGAATGTAAAGAGCAGGGGCGTGCCGGTTGAATCGGTGCAGGTGAAAAGCGGAACACCCATCCAGAAAACATCCTGCCTTCCATTTTTCTTTTCACCCGGCATGGCAAAAACGATCTGGTGCGTATCCTGCCTGAAGGTGACGGATAATTCCTGGAGCAAATTCCAGCCGATGATCCCATCGATCTTCACGATGCGTATGCCGAGCAAACGGAATTCGAGTTGCTTGTTTTGCAGGATGAGGCAGGGGAGATGCTGCACCTGCATTTGCCCGATACGCAACGAATCGATCATCGCGTAAGAGGTAGGAATGGTAATACCCGTTGCGGCCATTGCATTCCCCCCGTTGCCGAGTATCTTCACCCCGCATTTTTTAGCGGTTGAGGTGGTGAGTACACTCATGCCGGCCCCGGTATCGACCCAGAAATGAAAAACTTTACCGTTCACTTTTACTTCTATCACGGGTGTTCCCGAGATGCTCGGCTGAAATGCGATGTTCTGTGACGGGAAAGCAGGGATGTTCAACCGGGGTGCGCTGCGGTACACCCGCGAAAGCGCGAGTAAGGTGCTGTCTTCCTCTTTTTGAAAAATGTGATCGTGGTAAAGATCATAGGTCTTTTGCCATTCGTTCTGTAAAAGATATAGTTCACCAAGGCAATCGAGCAGCTCCGACCACGAG
>DATDFI010000519.1:0-4442 GCA_036522695.1 Bacteroidia bacterium
ATATGCTTAAGGAAGATCTTTCCATAAAGGCCGCGTACACCATCATGAACCAGTACGTGCATTTACTTTCCAACACAGGGATTGGTTTGCCGACCGATCTTTGGGTGCCTTCTACCAAAAACGTGGGGCCGCAGCACTCACAGCAATTCGCCCTGGGCGCTGCCAAAGACCTGCCTAAAAAAAATCTCACGGTTTCGCTCGAGGGATATTACAAACTTTCAACGGATATCATCGGTTATAAAGAGGGCGCAAGTTTTCTGCCGGCCGATGATCCATCGGGATCCAGCGAGATCAAATGGGAGGATAATATCACCAGGGGGAAGTCGTGGAGTTACGGGGCCGAACTTTTTATACAGCGTAAATTCGGGAAGTTCACGGGCTGGCTGGGGTATACGTTGTCCTGGACCTGGATGCAATTCGATTCATTGAATTACGGGAAGAAATTTTTCGCGCGTTACGATCGGAGGCATGACATTTCCCTCGTAGGTATTTATAAACTGAACGATCACATCACCATTTCCGCCACCTGGGTGTTCGGAACGGGAAATGCCATTACGCTCCCGCTTTCAACGTATCAAACCGTGTTTCACAACCCGGGAGGGAGTAGTGCCAATACAGCGGGACCTTCCACGAGCATGCTGTATTACGTGGAGGATTACGGTGACAAAAACGCTTTTCGGATGACGCCCTACCACCGCATGGACATCGGCATTCAATTCATGAAAAAGAAGAAGCATTGCGATCGCACCTTCGAAGTAGGTGTGTACAATGTTTACAATCACATGAACCCCTATTTCTATTATATACAGCAAACCAATGGTGTGAACAAACTCATGCAGGTCTCCCTGTTTCCCATCATTCCATCGGTGTCATGGACCTATAAATTCTGAAGATGAAAAATACGGGTCGCCTGTTTTTATCACTTGTTCTTTTCGCTTCCTGCACGAAGGAAGTGAAGCTGGACCTTCCCGTGAAGGACCCGAAACTGGTGCTCGATTGTTTTATTTCTCCCCAGGATACCCTCATAAGGGCATGGGTGTCGGAGTCGGTGCCGGTATTCGGGGTGAACCAGAACCAGTCTACGGGCGGCTTTATTCCCAATGCAACGGTGGTGATAAGCGATGGCGTGAACTCCCAAACTCTTTTTTTCGATTCTCAATATCAATACTACAAAGTGAGCGCGAGTGTGTTTCCCATTGTAGGAGGGCGGACCTATTACATGACCGTGAGCACACCCGATGGAAAATCCTGCTCGGCACAAACCACTGTTCCGGCAACGGCCAATACTTCACTCACCGCCACGGTGGCGAATTACTCGTATTCGGTTGCAGGGAATGGTTTCGAACGTAAGTGTAATATCAATTATAGTTTTACCGACACCCCCGGGGAAGGTGATTATTACCGCGTTCACCTCGAGGAAGCGCAGTATTACCCGCTCGTTCCGCAATACGATTCGCTTTACAATGATCTTTACGTGATGGCTTTCGAGACCGATGAGAAAAAAGACGGTACTTCATTCACTTACACGGCCACTTATGATGAGGTGGTCAACGATACGGTGAATTTCAATTATTCAAAAACAAAAACGGTGCACCTCAACCTGCTTCATGTGAATCATGATTACTACGATTATCATTATCGTTTGCTGAATTATTCCCCCCAAAATCCTTTTTCGGAACCCACCATCTTTCATTCCAACGTGAACAACGGTTACGGCTGTTTTGGCGCCTACAATATGTGCACGCACTATATTGTTTTCTGATACCTTCCAATAAATCCTTACCCTTTTCGTTTTTGCTGTGAATAATGTTGCTATACAAACACTCGCGAAAGATGAAAAAGATAGTCGTATACGTACTCGGGACATTATGTTTAATGCCGGCACTGCTTCCAGGCCAAACTGTGGTGGGAACCGATAGTTCCGGTCATAAATTTCATAAGAATGAAGCAGGCATCAATTTGCTTACGCCCCTCGTTTATTCAATGGGCGGAAGCTTGCCGTATGCAATTTATTCCTGCATGTATAAACGTGTCATGAAAAACGGGAGGGCCTGGAGGGCAGGATTTGCTTTTCAGCCTCCTGGCAAAAGCCAGGCTTATCACCACAGCACCGCAGATGTTCCTTACGCCAGCGGAATTTATTATGATGACCAGGATTATGATTTACTTGTACAAACGGATTCGATGCAGGTGAGGCGCTACCAGCGAACAGATCATTCGGCCAAATTGCGGTTTAACTTCGGCATTGAATGGAGAAAGGGAAAAGGAAGGCTTTCACAATTTTTCGGGACTGACCTCGTGTTCGGAAAATATGCTGAAAGCCACAAGAAAGTTGATCTTACTTTTACCCGTGATTCTTCCTATACCTCAACTACCTGGAATGGTTACGAATGGAGACTTGCTCCCGACCCTCCGCCTTTCGTGGCTTACACTTCGCATGTTGATTATTATTTTATAGGATTATCACCCTTTTACGGGTTAAGCTATGCATTATCGGGGAGGTTCGCCCTTAACGCAAGTACGCGCGTTGACCTCGTTTTTTCATCCATCCAAAGTGAATCACACGATTATTCAAATGGTACGAATATGAAATTCTGGGGATCTGTATATGAAATGAATATTCCTTCCTTTCTCAGCGATGTATCGCTGGTGTATCGCTTTTAGGACTTCGAACCACCTAGTAAATCTTTCTTTTCCGCTTCTGTTCCTTCCAGTAATGGATGTCATCCGAAACGCGGTCGAGGAAGATGGCACCGCTGATGGACCAATACATCCCGTCATAGTTGGTTTGATAATATTTCTCGTAAAGATCGTAACGGTACCCGATAAGACCATTGATGCCTATCCAGCGAAAAGGTTTCCATCCGAAGAATGCGGGAAGCTTGAGTGAAAGCGAAAGCCCGGCCCCCGTGGGGAAAAAATACTTCACCACTTCACCCATGTAATTGTTGGTGGCCGTTTCGTAAACTTTAAAGATGGATTTCCCGAATCCCGCTTCGATAGGGATGCTTAGTTCCCAATATTTTTTCCGGAAGAGGAAAGGCTCGAAATAAACCGTACCGAAATAAAGGTTGCGGTGCGCGTATGTTTTTGGCTCACCGGTAACGGAATCAACGGCAATGCTTTTCAACTTATCATTCAGGAAGTAGGCACCCATACCTACTTTGAACTTTTCATTCACAAGTATTCCTGCGCGACCGCCCCAGATGTTGACCGGGGCTTTGCGGATAAAGGAAAAACGCTGGTCGAAATCGAAGGCGGGCTTGATGCTCCGTGTCTTTTTGTGGGTGGTGTCGGGTGCAGTTTCAATTTTCACCTGGGAATAAACAAGCTGGCCGCTGAGCAGCAGCAGCAAAAAAATGCCCAAGGCACGTATGCCACCGGATCTATCCAAATCCACTGTTTGACGGAAAAATACCTGAATGGTTTAACAACAAAGAATATGCCGTACAAAATAGTAAATTTGTTCCCTATGGCCGGAAATTCCATTGGAAAAATTTTTTCGCTCACCACTTTCGGTGAATCGCATGGTGAAGCGCTGGGCGGCATTGTTGACGGCTGCCCGGCCGGCCTGGAGATCCGCCCCGGTTTCATCCAGTCGGAACTCGACCGCAGGAGGCCGGGACAGTCGCACCTCGTGACCCAACGCAGGGAAAGCGATAAAGTGGAATTCCTCTCCGGGATATTTGAAGGAAAGAGCACGGGGACTCCCATTGCATTCATTATCCGTAACGAGAACCAGCGCTCCAAAGATTATGATCACAATACGGATGTTTATCGTCCATCGCATGCCGATTACACGTACGATGCGAAGTATGGTTTTCGCGATCACCGCGGGGGAGGGCGTGCATCGGCCCGCGAAACGGCTGCGCGGGTAGTGGGAGGAGCCATCGCAAAACTTTTACTGGCTCAACACAACATCCGGATCAGCGCTTACACTTCGCAGGTAGGGGATATCAAATTGTTAAAAGATCATAAGGAGATATCTTTTGATAAAATTGAAAGCAATGCGGTGCGTTGCCCTGATGCCGGTGTTGCCGAAAAGATGATCGCGAAGATAGAAGAGGTGCGGAAGGCCGGTGATACCATTGGCGGTGTGATCAGCTGCGTGATGCGCGGGGTGCCGGTGGGTTTGGGCGAACCAGTGTTTGATAAACTGCATGCCGATATCGGGAAAGCCATGCTGAGTATAAATGCGGTGAAAGGTTTTGAGTATGGCAGTGGTTTTGCAGGCGTGGAGATGAAAGGCAGCGCACACAATGATGAATTTTACAACGAGAAGGGAATTCGCACCCGCACCAACCATTCGGGAGGAATACAGGGAGGGATCTCGAATGGAGAAGAGATCTTTTTCCGGGTGGCCTTTAAGCCCGTTGCCACCATCATGCAAAAGCAAAGAACGGTGAATGCGAAAGGCGAAGAGACCGAGATCAGCGGGAAGG
>DATDFI010000520.1:0-4388 GCA_036522695.1 Bacteroidia bacterium
ACCGAGCCGAAATTCAGTTACCAGCCCGGCACTTCTTTCCGGGTCACGCTCAGTTATAAATATTCGGAGAAGAACAATGCCATCGACCTGGGCGGGCAAAAAGCGGTGCTCAATAATTTCGGAACGGAAATAAAATATAACGTGCTCAACAAAGGAAGCTTCCTCGCCAAAGCGAACTACATCAAGATCGCGTACAACGATGTTCAGAACACTTCGCTTTCCTTTGAAATGCTGGAATCGCTCAAGATCGGGGAGAACATCACCTGGGGCCTGGCCTGGCAGCGCAACCTGAACAACAACATGCAGCTCAGCATCACTTACGATGGAAGGAAATCGGAAGGCACAAAGATCATTCACGTGGGTGGCGCACAGGTAAGGGCGTATTTTTGAAATGGCTGATGGAGCGGATCCTGGTGCTGCATGGTAACCGCTATTCCCGCTATCACTCGCTGCGCTGCGTTCTATCGGGGCTGGCCCGTAAAGCCGGCAGCGCGTGGCGCCTGTACTTGTAATTGAGCTTTTATTTCATAATATTTGTTGTATAAACAAAAACATGAAAAAATTCATCTGCATTTTACTCCTTTCTTTCCCGGCTTATCTTTTTGCGCAAATGCCGGAACACTCGGCAAAGCTGGAGAAAGAACAGGGCTTCAATATCCTTAAAGTGGGGGCTTTGCTTTCGAAGGTTAAAACCGCGCTCCAACCCGATACGCTCGATCGCAGCAAAAGTCTTGAACCCAAAGCGCAAACCATCGGCTGGACCGACCGCATTTACCTGGTTGATCTTAAAAAGCCCGGCTACGCAAAATTTTGCGGGAAGAATATTGAGCGCATTGAAGTATGGTTCATGCATGCTGAAGAAGGGAATGACTTTACCATTGCCGAGGTAAAAATATTTTTCAAAGCTATTTCCGAAAAGGATACGAAAGATTTTTTTGACAAGGTGATCACGGCATACGGGATGCCCGCTTCCTTCGGCCTCGACCTTCCCGAACCCGGGATGATCACGCATACCTGGTATTCCTCGCTCGTACTCATGGGCGGCACTTCCTATTATGGCGATCCCGTAACCGAAGAAGTGAAAAATGATCGCATTAAGATCGAGTTCGGCAGTGCGGTGGGCGGGTAAGTTCCCCGCGGCCTGATGTTTTCAATGATCGCGCAAAAGAATTCCATAGCGAAATCCATTCGTATATTCGTACTGTCATCCCGAGCGGAGTCGAGGGACGTAGTTCGCAAATGCTGTTAGATAATTCCCACGAACGTTTTATGCGCGAAGCTTTGAAGGAAGCCCGGAAAGCCTTCGATGCCGATGAAGTTCCCGTGGGCGCGGTGGTGGTGTGCAATAACATGATCATTGCCCGCGCGCACAACCTCACCGAGCGCCTCACCGATGTTACCGCGCATGCCGAGATGCAGGCCATCACTGCCGCTGCATCTTACCTTGGCGGAAAATATTTGAATGAATGTATCGTGTACGTAACCGTTGAGCCTTGCGCGATGTGCGCGGGCGCGCTGTTCTGGGCGCAGGCGGGCACCGTGGTGTATGGCGCGCGCGATGACAAACGCGGCTACCGCCTCATCAATCCCGGCATGCTGCATCCTAAAACAAAAATAATTTCGGGCATACACGAGCAGGAATGCAGTGAGCTCATGAAAGATTTTTTCCGTAAAAAAAGAGAATGATGTTTCCGCTGCATAACTCATACCGGTGCTGATCGCCAGATCGGTTTAATCTGCGTTCCATTAATATCCTGATTCATGCCAGCAAAAAAGAATTCTGCAAAAAAATCTGCAACCAAAAAAACTGCAGCGCCCAAACAATCGCTCGATGAGATCTTCGGCCTGCTCTTGCCGGTGCTCAAAAAATATGAACCGCCCTTTACTCAAAAGGGGCCGCCTATGAAACTGGGAGGAAAAAACGGCTTCAACCTATGGACGGGAAAAGAGATTGAATTCATGAACCGGAAATTTCCCACCATTCATTTTGCGGGCCTCATCAAACAAAGCAATTATGTTGGGTTTTATTACATGCCTGTATACGCCAACCCCGCGCTAAAAAAACAACTCGCCCCCGAACTTGCTAAAATGCTCAAAGGAAAATCATGTTTCCATATAAAGCGGGCCACGGCTCAAACTGCAAAGCAGGTGAAAGACGCGCTGGATATTGGGGCTAAGTCTTACAAAGAAAAAGGCTGGATCTGATGAGAGGTCAAAAAAAAGAGCCGCATCATTTAGCGGCTCCTTATCTTTTTACAAAGACCTCTATCGAGGCTTAGGTTTGGGCTTATCTTTCTTTTCGTCCTTCTTCTCATCTTTCTTCTGGTCCCCACCGGTATCCTTTTTAGGTTCCTGCTGCTTTTCATCCTTTTTCACTTCCGGCTTCACCACGTTGCCGTTCATATCGAGTTCTATCACTTCGTAACCTAACTTTTTCAACGGACCTTCTATCTTCTCCTTATCCCCTATCACCGCAATGATCATTTTGTTTGTATCAAAATATTTTTTCGCCAGCGCATCGATGTCCTGCTTAGTAATATCTGAAAGGATCTTGTTCTGCTGGTCAACGTATGATCTATCGAGGTTGTAATCGAGTATCCGCTTGAGGAAGCTGGCCTTTTGCGAAGGAGTTTCATACTTCAACGCATCGCTTTGGCCGATGGAACTTTTGGTAAAAGTGAGCTCATCGGGCTTGATGCCATTGTCAACATAATTCTTTATTTCCCTTATATACTCCACCACTGCACTGTCGGTGGCATTCCCTTTTATACCACCCGAGGCGAGGTATCGTCCATCGTACTTTCCTCCCATGAAGTAGCAGTACGTTCCGTAGGTCCAGCCTTTATCCTCGCGCAAATTCAGGTTGATGCGGCTGCTGAATCCTCCGCCCAGCGGGAAATTCATGATGCTCGCTTTATAATACTCACCTGTTGCATCCCAGGGCAGCGAAGGGAATCCCAAACGCACCTCCGATTGGGGAGCGGCCGTTTTGTCCACGAGATAAATTCTTGTTTTATCAACCATAGGCATAGGCGTGCTGGGCGCATGCACCACTTTTTTATCGGGCCATGTTTTCAGGAAAGGCATCTTCGTCAATACTTCATCCTTGCTGATATCGCCTACCACCACGAGCTGCGTGATGTTGGATGAAAAATTAGCATTGTAATATTTCTTCACGTCATCGAGCGTGAGGCTGTTCACCGTTTCGGTGGTGCCGAGCGTGGGAACGGAAAGCACATTGTTATCCCCATACAAAAGTTTGGCGAAAATATTATTCGCGATCACCACCGGCTGTGTGCTTTGGTTGGCAATATTTTCGAGCAGCTGATGTTTGGAACGGTCGAACTCGGTGCTGTCGAATTTAGGCTGGAATAAAATTTCCTCGAGCAATTTCATGGTGGGATCCACGTTGCGCTTCAAACACGAAACAGTGATCACGATCTCGTTGGTGCCCGCGCTCACATCCACCGAGCTGCCCAGCTTATCCAGTAACTCACCCATTTCCTCGGCCGAATGTTTCATTGTGGATTCATTCATCAGGTCGGCCATGATCTGCGCCACTCCCGATTTGGATTTCTCCTCGAAGCGATGACCGCATTCCACGTTGATCTGGAAGGTCACCGTAGGTAATTCATCATCCTTCACACCGATCAGCTTCATGCCGTTGGGAAAGTTCTCGGTCCAGTAATCCGGAACTTTTACCACGGGATTCGGACCCGAAGGCGGATGCTTGCTCCTGTCGAAATTATCCTTCGGCTTGTGATAAACAAGGTTTTTGTACTCATCGCCTTCTTTCACATTGCTCACATCGGGCTTGGGCAGCTCAAAATTATCTTCCCGCGCCTTCATCTGCGGTTTGCCTTTGGGGTATACGCTGAGCACAACCGCATATTTATTTTTGATGTACTTGTTATACACGCGCATCACATCTTCCTTCGTCACCTTTTTATACGATGCCATCACCTTGGGAAGATAATTGGGATTGCCGGTGAGGTACCAGTACTGGTTGAGCAGGCTCGCCTTACCCTGCACGCTCTGCAAACTGTTGATCATGTTTTTCTCAAAACTCACTTTGAATTTCTGAAGATCGTCATCGGTCACACCGCGCTTTTCGAATTCCACCAGCGATGCACGGATGAGCGAATCCATTTCTTTAAGCGTATGCCCGGGGAACGGGAGCGCCAGGATCTGGAAGCGGCCGGCCAGCTCCGATGAAGGATGGCTCACGCTGCTGTTCACCGCAAATTGCTTCTTCTCGAAATTCTGGTAGAAGATGGAACTCTTTCCTCCTCCCAAAATATCGGCCAGCACATCCAATGCGGGTTCATCCGGATCGAAATTGGGAACAGTGGGAAAGTTGAACATGATGAGCGGGAAACGAACATTGT